>CACVAR010000166.1:0-9855 GCA_902727905.1 uncultured Sulfurovum sp.
TATTTAATCTCTTACCCTTACGGTTGTGCTGAACAGACCTCATCTAAACTCGCTGCGATGCATTATGCAAAAGCATTTTTAACAAACGATGAACTCATTAGAAACAGTAAAAACTTCACTTTACAAGGCATTAAAAAGCTTCACAATATGCAAAACTACTATGGTGAGTTTGAGTATTGGGAAGGGGTTGATACAGTTTCTCCCTATGCTTCCCTTTATACAGCACAAACTCTACTGGAAATTGCCAAAACTAATGACTTGGTTAAAGAGAGTCTCAAAAAAAAGACCGTTAAGATGCTTAATGCTGTTGCCTCTGAAAATGGTACTTACCAAGCAGAGTACAGTAAATTCCATCAGCTCTATGCAGCCTATATTTTAGCTGAAAACAATCTACTCTCTTCCAGCGTAGCAAACATGCTTTATGAGAAAAAAACCTACAAAGGTCACTTCTTGGCAACCTTCTATATGGCTGCCATTTTAAAAGCCACAGGTAAGGTAGAAAAAGCTGAAGCACTCTTCACTGCCAATAACTACGAACTCTCTAAGTATGCTTATAAAACCTATGGTAATAAGAGTGGAAACTTTGAATCAAATGTACGCGACATGACCTTACACTTCATTGTTAAAACCAAATACTTTAACAAAGATGCTAACGATTTAGATGTGCTTCAAAAAGAGTTTTCTAATCTCTACTCAACCCAAGAGAAAGCTTTAGCACTTAAAGCCATTAGTACTTATCTTGGTAAGCCTACCAATACTAATATGGACGTTACAGTCAAGGTAAATAACAAAAGTCTCAACTACAAAAAAAGTAAACTCCTAACAGTAGATAAAGTAACAAGTTCTTCGATTGAACTCGAACCTAAAAACTCAAAGCTAAGCTACTCAATTGAACTGGTCAAAAATCTACCTAAAGACTTAAAAAATGAATTGTCTACCCAAAAAGAGTTAAGCATACAACAAGAGTTTGTAAATGCGAATGGAAGCCAAGTAGACTTAGCTAATCTAAAACAGGGAGACAAACTTTTCTCTAAAATAACCATAGCCAATTATGGAAAAATTGAACATGTTGTTCTTAATCAAAAAGTTCCAGCTTGTCTTAGTATTGTCAATGACAACATTAAAGGGCATGAACCTCACTTTAAAAATGTAAACATTAACGTAGCCCATAAAGAGATACAAGATGACCGTATCCTACACTTTATTAATTTAAATGATAAAAAAGAGTACAGTAGAACACTAAAAAAAGATGTTAGTATTGAAAACAGAGGCGTACTATACTCTCCTCTACTAGCAACGAGTATTGGTGAATGTAAACTTCCATCTACCATTATAGAAGCGATGTATAATCCACGCATAAAAGACCATGCACAAGTAGCACATTCTGTAACAGTAAAACGCTTAAAAGATAGTAGTTCTAATCCGAAACAAGATTCAACACAAACTACTTTTGAAGAAGAAGCAAAAGCCCTTGTCCAAAAAATATACCAACAAGAGATGAATTCCAATAACCCTCTTGAGTTTGCCAATTATTTTGACTTTCCTCTAAAAGTATACTTTAGAGATAAGAACTTTAGTAAAGAAGCACTTTTAGCTGACAAAAGAAAATACTTTAAAGATTGGTCACAACGTGCTTACTCAAATATGAAAACTTCTATCAAAGAATATAATAAGCAGGAGCAAGAAGTTAAAGTAAAAGTAACTTTTGACTATAAAATTTATAATGGGAAAAAAGCATTAACAGGGGAGAGTAATCATTTGTTAACAGTTATTCAAAAAAAGGGAAAAATTTTAGTTCGTTCTATAGAACTGGTCAAGAAAAATTAAATCTTCTTGGCTCTATAAAAAAGAGCCAACGAAGCGTGTTATACAGATTGAGTTTTACCTCTAAAACTACCAATACCATGTGCAAGGTTAGAAACTTGTTTAAAGCCTAATGTACCCATAGCTTGTTGTACTTGGTATGATCTACTACCCGATAGACAATAAACAATAATAGCTTCAGACTGCTTATCTTTAAATTCTTCAATGCCAGCATAGAAATTTGAAGTGGATACCAAAGCATCTGTACCAACAATGTGTGCTTGATTGTACTCCATCTGCTCTCTTACATCAATAAGTGTAAAAGAAACCATACCTAAGTCTCTAGCTTCCATTAATGCTTCTAACTCATCACCATCGAGTTGATCTTTTGTCACAAGCATTTCAGCTTCATCTTTTGTTAATCCACGAGAGTGAGCATGAACTACTTCTTCAATCTCTTCACTTTTAGCTTGTGCTGCTGCATATTCAGGTGTACAGAAAATTCCACAGTGACATAAACCATCTTCAGGAATCTCTTTCTCAATTGCTGGTTTACAAGGACAGATTCTATTGTCAGCTGCTTTTTGTTCTTCTTTAGTTTCACCAATTACCATAAAACATGGACAAAAGCGTTTTCCATAAATGAGCTTGTTTCTTGCAAGTCCCATGGTAACGCCTTCGTTTACATCTTCAATTGGATTAGGAACCCATCCTTTACTTTCATATACTTTGTCAACAAACTTCTCAGTTTTTTTAAGTTCAGTTTGAAACTCTTCTGAATTCATATCTATTGCTTGCATTATTATCCTTTTAGTGCAAATATTATTTGAAGTTTACTATAATAGGGTTAAGATTTACTGCTATTTTTATCGAGTAGAACTTCTTTCATAAGAATATTTATCTCTTGAAACATTTTTTTCGTTTTATTAAGGTCAATTGATACTTTTTCACCTTCTAGCATAAGCCCAATATCTCTTGTAAAGTTAATATCTGCTTTCTCTATCTTATGTTGAATTTCATCTGCTTTACCATGCATCTCAATTTCCATCTTTTTTAAAAAGTTCGTTGTTTTGTTAATATCAATACTAATCTTTTGATTTTGAAAGTCAAAACCTAGCTCTTTTAATAATAGCTGTTCTTTACTTTCTTTAGATACAGCTACTTCATTAGTTGGTGATGATTCAACACTCGTCTCATGATGATTATTTTCACTCTCTCCACACCCTATATATAGTAAGGGAAAAACTAACACAATTAATTTAAAAATTTTCATCTATTACCTTTATATGTTATAAGACTATTATAGCGTGTTTAACTAAGCTGACTATTTCTAGTGATTTGTATTCCAAAACATAAAAATACTTTTTAATATATTATGGTAATATATCATTAACAAACACGCTAATGTGCCAATTTACTCACATTTTCTCCCCTTTACCCTGACTTATGCCTAAAAAATACACAATTTCTCCACAATCTTCTTATAAATTTTAGTTATCGACAGCTATAGGGAAAAATAAAGTCGAAACTAAAAGGGAAATTTAAATGAAGAACTTCAAAAGATTTTCAGCTACGCTATTTATGGCGCCACTTTTATTTGTAGGTTGTGTAAGTGAGAAAACAGCCTCAATTAAGCCATTGGACACAGAAAAAGACATCGTCACTTTAGATGCAAACAAAACCAATTTAAAAGAAAAAAAGCTTTTAGCTTCTGCAATCTTTGGAGGAGAGATATCTCTAAATGATACCGAAAATAATACAAACACAGACTCAACACTCAACACAGAAAAATCCACAGAACGACTAACAACTCAAACTCTAGACCTTAATAAAGAATGGGAAGCTTTTACCAAGGAAGATGAGATTTTAGAAACAGCTCGAAAATTTCTAGGTGTTAAATATATTTGGGCTGCAAATGGACCATCTGCTTTTGACTGTTCAGGTTTTACAAAATATGTTTTTAAGAAAAGTGGTATTTCTTTACCTCGTTACTCAGGTCATCAAGCTAACATTGGTAAAAAAATAAAATTTAAAGATTTAGAGAAAGGTGACTTAGTCTTTTTTGATACAGAGAAAAAATTTACACGTAGGGTAAATCATGTTGGTATTTTTATAGGAAACAATAAGTTTATCCATGCCAGTTCGGCAAAAAAGAAAGTCATAATTACTTCATTCACAAAAAAGAAGTTCTATAAAAACAAGTTTCTTTATGCAAGACGTATTATTAATACGAATAATAGTATTGCTTTAAATACAAGCCTTAAACAAAACAAAGCTTTTAACTAAGTTATTTTTTCAAACGTTTCATCCATGAAGAGAAGACTCCTTTCTCTTCAACTAAATCCTCTAAATATTCACCATAACTCATCTGTTTGTCTTCTAAAAACATCTCTAAAAAGAGTAGTGAAGCTTCCATTCCCCCTTTTCTCTCTGCTGATATCATCCCATGATACAAATCCTCAATACCTTTACTAACGTACTCTGGTGCAGCACGTTTAAAAGACGTAAAAGTTTCAAGTTTTCCATGATTATCACGTTGCATAGAAAAATCAGCAATTACCCAATAGTACTTACCACTTTTAGCAACATTTTTAACGATGGCTGAAACCTCCATACCTGCGAAAAGTGACTTCCAAATCATGTAGAAAATGGCTTTAGGCATATCAGGATGTCTTAAAACACTATGTGGTTGCCCCATTAGCTCTTGATGTCCATAACCAGTAATATCACAGAAGTTTTTGTTAACAAAAAGAATATTTCCCTCTACATCTGTTTTACTTACTACAAATTTTTTCTTTGAAAACTTTATCTCTTCATCCAAGATAATTGGTCTGTATATCATCTATTTCACCTTCCTACGTCTAAAAGTATTTTAACCTACAATCTCTAAGATAATCATTGGTTCTTTACTTAATACTGTTTTTTTATATAAAATTAATAACAAAAAAGAATAAAAAATAAGTATATCTTTTTCTTATCATATTATGCTAAACTACATAGAAGGTGTTTACTAAATAAATAAAAGGGTTTAAAATGTTAAAAATAATCTATTCGTTATTTCTTCTCCTATTTCTAGTAGCCTGTTCAGGTACTGGACCAGTTGCTGATGGTGAAGGATCAAAAATTATTGGAACCATCACTTATGACAGAGTTCCTGTGGAAGTAGATGCTACTGGATCTGCACGTCTTAACTATGCTGGAACCTATAAAGGAACAGGAAAACATTTACTTATAAAAGCCCTAGATGAAAATAATCAAGTAGTGGCACAAACGACTACTAACGATGCTGGTGAATATACGCTTTATGTACCAGAAAACACTAACGTAAAAATACGTGCTTATGCCAGAATGTTCAAAGAAGATGTTTGGGATTTATCGGTAGTCGATAACACCAATCAAAAATCAATGTATGTTATAGAAGGGGCATTACACACAAGTGGTGATACTGCTAGTAGAAGAGATTTACATGCTGCGTCAGGTTGGGACGGATATGGTTATAACCAACCACGTGATGCAGCTCCTTTTGCGATTTTGGACAGTATTAATACCATTATGCAAAAAGTTCTTATAGCCAGTCCAGACATTACGTTTCCTCAACTTCTTATTAACTGGTCAGTCAACAATGTCTCAGTAGGAGGAGATACTTCTTTAGGGCAAATTGGTACTTCAAGTTATACTTCAGACGATGGTAACATGTGGATTTTAGGAGATGCTAACTCCGATACTGATGAATATGATGACCATATTATTATACATGAGTGGGCACACTTCTTTGAAGACAAGTTTTCACGTTCAGATAGTATTGGAGGAGGTCACTCTTCAGGAGATGCTCTTGACATTCGTGTTGCCTTTGGAGAAGGTTTTGGTAATGCCATGTCTGCAATAGCCACAGACAACCCTATTTATTTTGATACTTCTGGATATAACCAATCTTCTGGTTGGTACATGAACATAGAGTCTGCCCCAGCTGAAAATCCAGGTTGGTTCTCTGAAGCTTCAATCCAAAGAATACTGTATGATTTATATGACAGCAATAATGAAGGTTCAGATCAAGCCAGTCTAGGTTTTAAACCTATTTTTAATGCAATGATAGGTAAAGAACGTAATGCCAAAGCATTTACGAGTATTTTCACCTTTATTCATGCACTAAAATCTGAAAATCAATCCTCAAGTTCAGAGATTGACCAAATTGTATCTGCTGAACAAATTAATACCATTCATGATATCTATGGTAATTATAGAAGTAACACAGCAAATAATATTTTTACCACACCCCTCTATCGTACACTGGAAGTTGGTAAATGGATTACACAATGTAACAACAACACCTATGGAGTTTATAATAAACTCGGAAACCGTACATACGTTAAAGTTGATATTCCTTCTTCCGGTGTCTATACCTTTGGTGCAAAACCTTATGGTTCGGCTTATGGAGACCCAGACATTGTTCTTTATGATACAAATTATCCTTTTGACATAAAAGGAATGTCTCCACGAGAAGGAGAAAGTTCAGACTCATTAACCATGGACTTAGAAGGAAAATCGTATATGTTGGAAGTTTATGATAACGCTTACAACAACAGCTGTTTTGTTATTAATTTAGATCAAGGACATACAGGTATGCAAAAAGGAACAATGACAAAATCCTCAGGTATGAGTAAACCTGTCTATAACAATCATCGTCGTCCAGAACGTAGACCACAGTCAAAATAAAAGGAAAAATTATGAAAAAATTAACATTGTTACTAACACCATTCATATTCATTCTTGGACTTAATGCTCAAGAGATAAACCAAGGTTCAACATTTCATCAATATTCTAAACCAGGTGCACCAATTGACATGCGCTACACAACACAAAAAGTTGACCTAAATGAAACTTCAGATGTTAATATTAGTCTAAGTACTACAGTTACAAAAGGTTCTGTCTCCGTACTCATTACCTTAGATGAGAATTTAAAGAGTTTAAAAAGTTTTGATAATAATTTAAGTTTTGAAATCAAACCAGGAGTACAAGATTTCTTAATTGATTTACAAGTAAAATCTGAAAAGCAAGGTTTATACTACATTCGTTTATTAACCAAAGTACATAAAGAATATGGTAGTAAATTACGTTCTTTTGCTGTACCTGTCTATATAGGTCAAGAATCTGCGATTAAGAGTAAAAGTATTAGTTCGAGTATGAAAGCGCTAGGATCAGGCGAAAACATTTCTGTTTCAAAAGCCATTGAAACCATTCAAATATTAAAAGAAAAATAATTAGCTATTAAAAAAATCTCGGTATAATGCGCAACCTCATTCTCTATGAGTAAATACGATAGAAAGGAACAAACATGCCAAAAATGAAAAGTGTTAAAGGTGCTGTAAAGCGTTTTAAAGTTAAAAAATCTGGTAAAATCAAAAGAGGGACTGCTTTCAGATCTCACATTTTGACAAAAGTTGATGGAGCTTCACACAGAGCGATGAGAAGCCCAAAATACGTTAGCAAAGCAGATGAAGCTAAAATTAAAGAGATGATTAACTAATTCTAGTTTAATTATTTCAGAAGCAATAACTCCTAAAATATTAGGACAAGTTCATTTAAGATTTTTTATCATAAAAAATGACACCAATACTAAAAAATAGTACTTAGGTAAAGGAAAACCATGAGAGTAAGAACAGGTACGGTTAGAACCCGTCGTCACAAAAGATTATTGAAACAAGCTAGAGGATTTTACTCTGGTAGAAGAAAACACTTCAGAAAAGCTAAAGAGCAATTAGAACGTTCATTAGTATATGCTTATAGAGACAGAAGACAAAAGAAAAGAGACTTTAGAAGACTTTGGATTGTAAGAATCAATGCTGCTGCAAGATTAAATGACATGAACTACTCAACATTCATGCATGGTCTTAAAGTTGCAAATATTGAACTTGACAGAAAAATATTAGCTGACATGGCTATGAATGCTCCTGAAGCATTCACAAAAGTAGCAGAGGCTTCAAAAGCTGCCCTTGCTGCCTAACTATTTCATACCTATTTGAGGAGATAATCTTCTCAAATAGTCTTATATCCCCTTTTTTCTTTAAACTCATAATCATATCTAACATTTTAACACCCCCTTTTATCTAAATTTTTCCATATATAAGATATAATATTAAAAAACAAGTTATAATCAAACAGGTCATTATTGTTTAATTATATTATTTTATGTTAAATATAATCTAATTAACATTGTGATATATTCATCATCTAGAATATTTATAGAACTATAAGGAAAAAAATGACTTATTCAATCCCGAAAAATAAAAACAATAACATCTCTTTATATCAAACAAAACAAACAGATATTATAAATAGTAAATCTATAAATAAAGGAAAGTATCAAACCTATACTACACTACAGTATATTCAAAAACGTATAATAGATTTTTTCATCGGTGGACTTCTTCTCATCGTATCTATGCCTGTCATCCTGTATACAGTTTATAGAATCAAAAAAGAATCTCCAGGACCTATTTTTTTTAAACAAGCTCGCATTGGAATAAATGGTAAACCGTTTACTTGCTACAAATTTAGAAGTATGCATATTAATAGTAAATTTAATCCTTATACACAAGAAAATGACTCTCGTATTTTTCCATTTGGAAATACCATGAGACAAATGCGCATAGATGAGCTACCTCAGCTCTTAAACATTTTAAAAGGTGAAATGCACCTTATAGGTCCTCGAGCAGAATGGGATATATTGGTTAAAGACTATGAAACTATTATTCCAGGATATCATGATAGACATCTTGTAGCACCAGGGATTACAGGACTTGCACAAGTACAATACCCTTATGGTCGTAATACTAAAGATGCAAAAAATAAATTAAAATATGATAGGCTATATATAGATTCTTGGTCTTTAGGACTTGAATTCAAAGTTGTTTGGAGAACCATCAAGGTGATTTTAGGAAGAAGAGGAATGTAATTAGTAAAACACTTTTTATAAAGGGTGTTTTACCTTCTTCTCATTTTTAAATCTCACATTATCTCTACATATAAATGTAAAAAACTTTATTAAGGCTAATTGCCTACTAAACCTAGTCGGCTCTTGTATTAGCCGATATAACCATTCAAGCTCTAATTTTAAGAAAATTAAAGGAGCTCTCTTTTTATTCCCTCCATAAATATCAAAGCTACCACCTAATCCCATATATAATGCTTTATATTCACTAATAAGTTCATCCATTAGAAACTCTTGTTTTGGGCTACCTTGCGCTACAAAGACAATATCTGGTTTAGTTTTTTTTAGATCTCTAAGTAACTTAATCTTATCACCCTCTACAAAAAAACCATTTCTATATCCAACAATTTCTATATGAGAATACTCTTCTTTTAACTTATTTACTGTAGCTTCAATTACTTCAGTAGTTGAGCCTATCAAATAAAATTTTTTAGTTTTTTCAAATCTAGCAACAATATCAAGCCAAAATTCACTTCCTGGTATTTTTATTGCTTCTAATCCTCTACTTCTCAAAGCGATTACAGCTCCAAAACCATCTGTATAAGCAATATTTTCATTTACAATACGCTGTAATTGATAATCATCTTTCATAATTTTTTCAGCATTCATTGCAACTAAAATTTTTTTAGTATCAACAATTTCATCTAAAAATAAGCTTTTTGATTTAAATGCACTAATTTTATAGTTATTAATTATTTTAAAATTCATTTTGAAAATCCCTTACTGTTCTAAACTTATGTTCATTATTTTTTATAATAAAGTTATCTAACTTTTTCAATGAATATTCACTCATTGATTTTGGATGTCCTATAATGACAAAGTTTTCATTATCTTTATTTTTCTGAAAAGCTTTAAATGCTCTTTCCAGAAATGAACTCTTGTAGCCATCAAGAGAAACAACACTATAGGTAGACTTTGTTAACATTCTTAACTTATCCATGCCTGAGCCACCAGCTGCTTTTCCATCACCAAAGTTCTTATGTTTACTACCTCCAAATTTTTTAAAAAATATTAACTTCCAAAAGAATAAAGGGGACAAATGATAAGCAGCAATAGGTAGCTCT
>CACVAR010000166.1:9955-26876 GCA_902727905.1 uncultured Sulfurovum sp.
CTCATAATCTTTGTTGTTGGCTCTATCATGCTTTTCTCTTGTGTCCCAGTATTACTTCCAAAATAAAGTTCATAATCAAAACTAAGAATTATTTTCACTGCAACTCCTTATACTATCAATGGGATCCACATAACTGCTCTTTTTCAATATAAAATAACCTTTAACCATGACTTTAAAAAGCATAAATTTTAGAGGGTGAATAACTACCCTAAAAGCATAACCACTCCTTAGTGTTGCTCCAAACTTCTTTTTAAATTTTTGAATTGCTTCAATCTTTGAACCCTTTTCCAAACAAAGTCGAGCTCCAACAAAATCATAATGGAGTAAACCCTCTTTTTTGAATTCTTCCATTGCTCTATAGTGCATATATTTGATACTCCCTTTACTTGGTCGTGGGATACTTCCTCCATATAAATAATAAGCACGTTCTTTATCATAAATAATAATTGCTGAGCCTTGTAACACTCCCTCTTCATCCCTAACCACAAACAGTTTAATATTGCCCAATAAATTTTTTTGAAGTTTTTCTAAATACTCTAAACTAGGAAACAGAAGTGAGTTCTGTCGAGTAAATGTCTCCTTCACATTCTCGTAAACTTCTTCTATATTTTTTATAGCTTCAACCTTAATCCCCATTTTAATAGCTTTTCTAACTTCATTCCTATCATTAGCAGCAAACTTACTAAGTATCTCATCCATCGTAAACTTTAATGATAGTTCATAGGTTCCCCACTCTACCTGCTCTGCAGCATCAGGATAGACATTGAAAACAGCATTTGCCTGTGCTTTAAAAATAAAATCACATAACTTTTGCTCTTTACAATAATTAACCACTTCATTTAAAAAGTTTTTTTCCTCTTCCAGTGTTAATTGCTCTTTTCTGTAAACTGTTTCTGTTGAAAATATTAATCGTTTAAAAATTATTTTTTTATCTATCGTAAAAGGCAGTATAAAGTCATCTGTAACAAACCAACCATAGCTATCACTTTTAGACTTTAAGTAATTTTCTCTTGCAAAAATGGGTAAATCTATATTAATATTTTTTTGAATTAATGTCATTTCTCCTCCTACCACTTTTTATTAAGTAGCCGTAAAAGATGTTCAATATTCATTAACAAATATATTTTTCTAACATCAAACTCTTTTTTATGCTTATACTTCAAAATAATACTTTCTATTTCATTTTTATCCATATAGTTAGTTATTAATGATTCTTTTGAACAAAGCAGTTCATAGATTTCACTATTAAGATTACCTTGAAACCATTCTAAACTAGGCATATCAAAACCTTTCTTAGGACGGTTGATAATCTCCTCTGGTAAATACTTTTTTGCTACTTCTTTTAATATATACTTGTGTACACCATCTTTAATTTTATATTTATGAGGAATTTTTTGTGCTAAAGCGACCAAGTCGTTATCTAAAAAAGGCACACGCATCTCTATGGATGTTGCCATGGTCATCTTATCTCCATAAAGCAGTAATTCATCACTAAGAGAAGTATAGGTATCTAAAATAGACATTTTGTCTAAAGCGCTTAAACTCTCAGGAATCAAATTATAAAAATAGTCCAATGATGTTTCTTCATTTTTGGATAATTTACCTAAAAGTCTTTGTTTTTCATCTTCTCTATAAACTGTATAAATCTTCTCAAATCTTTTTAAAGTATTCTCTTCTGTTAATGCATATAAAGCCCGTTGTAACTTATGGTACTTAGGATTAGAAAAAAAGAATTTAAACTGTTTTAAAAGTTTAATCAACAATAAATACTTATCTCTTTTTAACTCACCTGAGTATTTTCCATAACCCATAAAAATTTCATCAGCACCTTGACCTGCTAAAATGACCTTTGTATGTTCTGCACCTAATTTACTCACTTCATATTGAGCAAAAGTATTTTCTGTACCATTAGGTTCTTCATTAATATACGTTGCAGTTATGAGATCTTGCATATAAGCTTCTGAATTTGCAATCACATCATAATGCTCTGTACCTAATATTTCTGCTGACCTTCTAGCATCATTTGCTTCATTAAATATCTCTGAGCCATTAAACCCAATACAAAAAGTTTTAATTTTACTTTTACTATATTTCGAAGCAATGGCTGTAATCAGTGCTGAATCAATTCCTCCTGAAAGAAAACTTCCAACTTCAACATCCCCAATCATTTGACACTCAACAGCTTGTTCTAATTTTTCACCAATAGCATCTACCCAATACGCTTCTGATTTATGATTATCGATTTTAATATTGGAGATAAGAGAAGCATTCATATTAAAAAGTTTTTCCAAACTACTTTGCTTTAAGTCATAAATCAAAACTTCACCAGGGTAAAGTTTTGATACTCCCTTAACCACAGTTTTAGGAGAAGGGTTATAACGCAACACAAGATACTCATTAATAGCATCAAGATTAGCTTCTAACTTAGAAAATATTTTTAAAATGGGCTTCATCTCTGAAGCATAAACCAATTCACTGTTCTCATGATAATAATAAAGTGGTTTCACCCCAAATCTATCGCGCACTAAATAGAGCTTTTGCGCTTCTATATCTACAAATGAAAAAGCAAAAATTCCATTTAAATCGCTAACTGACTCAATACCATACTTAGCAATATAATTAACAATAGTTTCAGTATCAGAGTGCCCTTTAAAAGTAATATCATCTAACTTTTTACGTAACTCTAAATGATTATAAACTTCACCATTAAAAATAATGATAAACTTTTTATCAGCTGAGTACATTGGTTGATGTCCAGCTTCAGATAAATCTTGAATGGACAGTCTCACATGTCCAAAATAGAGATGTTTATCCTCTATTTTAAAATCAATAATGTCACTATCATCCGGACCACGATGGTTAATAAGTGCTAACGTATCTTTTTCAAAAGATTTGTTAACAGAACCCAATATGCCACACATATTAATGAACCTCCAATTTTGACAAAGTATTTAAATAGGGAACAACAGCCCATCTTAAATGATTGAAGTTTTTTTGATAATTAAAGAGGTCTAGGGTTGAGGCAATTTCCTCTTTCTCATTTACAAAATATTTTTCAATTGCAGAGGAAAGTTCAACGATGGTTGTTTCATCTTCTTGTAAAATTGCTAAATTTAAAACTTCGGCATTATCATAAAGATCAAACTTAATGAGTGACATTTTATTACTTACAGAGAAACGTTTGCAAAGTTTATACTCTCTATCCATAAAGTTATTCAAAATATATTCATAGCCTTGTTCTACAACACTTTGACTATTCAAATTTACAAGAATATTACTCTTAATAATATTTTTAAGTACTATGGCACTGTGAAAACAATCAATAAAAGTATCTTCTTCATAAGGAGAATAAAGCCATGAACCATTCTCTTGTTGTACTGAACAAATAAAATTATATAACTTGCTTATTTTTCTTTTAATATATACTTGTTTTTCTGGGAAAAACTCTAAAAGTAGTGCATACATATACATACTATAACTATTAGCATTTGTAACAATTCTATCTTTTTCCACACCATAAGAAAGAGTTAGTGTCTCATCATCTTCATACATCACTTGAAGGTCATTTTCTAAAAAAAGAAAAAGAGACTTAATCACCTTTAATATCTCTTCCTCTTTAGTAATATGATAATACTGAATCAATGCCTCAAGAGGATAAGGTGTATGAGTACTAAAAGGTGTATTTTTATCATAATATTCATCAGCAGAGTAAACCCAATCATAATTCATCCCCCAACAATAACCACTGTAGCCTGTAGAGGCATTCTCTAAAAGCCAATCAATATGTTTTTTTGCATAACTTAAGTACTCTGTATCTTTCTCTTTTTCGTATAAATTCAAAAGGCTTATGGCTGCTTGCGCTCTAACAATAGGATATTCCTGTTTATGATAAGCATATCGCTTTTTATTATTAATATAAAAATCAAAAATTGTTAGAAGACCAGCAGGTAATAAACCTAAATATTTATTATAATAATAGAGTTGCTTAATCTTAGCTCCCCATGACGTTTTCCATACATCATAAGGGTCATAGGTTGCAAGACTTTCTGAAAGAAGATAGTTTTTAATATACTCTACTTTCATCCTACTAGCTCCGTTAAATGTTTATCCAGACGTTTTGCCATAGCAACATTGGTTAATTTATCCTGAGCATAATTAAAATTATATTTTGAAATTTCAAACATTTTTTCTCTGTCTAATAAATACTTCTCTATCTTAGTAGCCACATCATTAGCATTTTTCGTCTCGACCAAAAAGCCCATCTTATCATCTTCAAAAAAATGTTTTAAACCACCTGCATCACTACTAATCAATGGTAATCCAAATAACATTGCTTCTAAAATTGTTGTAGGTAAACCTTCACCATAATAACTTGGTAAGGCATAAACATGACTCTCTTTAAACAAGTTAATCTTAGCTTCACCCACAACATCCCCTAAAACACGAACATTCTCTTTATTGGCTACCAAGGATTTTAATGCATCAAAATCCTCTCCTCCTCCAGCAATAATAAGCTCAATATTTTTATACTTCGTACTCAAAATATTAAAGGCCTCTAAGAGTTCAAATGCTCCTTTTTCTCGTATGAGTCTTGCCAAATAGAGAATTTTAAATTCTTTGTCATCTTCTAAAACACTCCTACGATGTGCTAAAGTATAGTTGTCAACTAGTGTACCGTCAGCATTCGTTGTCTCAACAATCACTTCACCTTTATAACCCCACTCTTCTATTTTTTTTTTAAAGTCTAGTGAAAGGACAAAAATCTTTTCAGCTTTTCCAAAAGAATTCATAAAAAAGTTCACATATTTTTTGTCTACCTCAGCTTCAAAATCCAATTCCCAACCATGAAAAAAAACCACAAAAGGTATGTTTTTCCAAGCCAATTGTTTTGCAAAAAATCCATCTCGAAAAAAACTTTTATTCAATAAAGAAGGATTAACCAATCCTAATTTAACCTCTGAAGTCATTGCTCTATAAAATCGCCACTGATCCCAAACAGCGCCAAAAATATTTTTACCATGTCCACCAATCTCAATGCTTTTAAACGCTGTAGAATTTAAGCTTTTAAATGCTGTAAAAAGAGCATTCCAAAAACTACTCACTCCTCCTACTTCAGAAAGATTTGGCACACTTATTAATACTTTATTATTCTCTTTATCTTTCATTAACTACCCTTATATCTTCTAGATTTTTTTCTAAAAACTCAATTTTTAATAATGCAAAATAGATACTCAACAAAAAGACAATATTAAAATAGAACCCTCCTTGTAGTGACATCATCACAATAAGCCCTACAAACAGAGCTTGTGCTGTTAAATAATGACTCGCATTTTTATTTCTCTTTAAAAACTTCTGCATTAAAAAAAGAAAAACAATAAACAGGCTAAAACCAATTAACCCCTCTTGCTGTAAAGTTTGAAAAAACTCATTATGTGCAAAAATTCTAAGTCCCACAGACTCTTCCATTTTATCTTTTGCATACTCTTCTCCTAGTCCAATCCAGATCACAGAACTGTCATCATTTAACCAATTCTCAACAGCTGCTTTCCAAAATTGAAAACGTCCAGAACCAACATCTGACTCTGTCATGTATTTATTTTTATCTTCAAATCGCATCTGTGCTACTTCACTGCTGCTAATCAAATAGAAACTAACTCCAGCTAACACCGTAGCTGTTACAATTAAAAGCATCATTTTTTTGATATTGATGTTATTTAAATAAATAAACATCAATGCCATTAAATAAATAGCTAGACCTGTCCTTACATAAGTTCCTACCAATTCATAGAAACCTAAAACAATTAATAGTACATAAAATATATTGGTTATTTTTGAATTTTTTAAATTTACTAAACTACTAATAACAATCATCGCAAATGCTAAAGATATAGAAGCTGAATGAGGGTTTAAGAAGGGGCCAACTAAACCATATTGACCATCTAAACCATAGGCACTTAAGTCATACCCCTGTCCGAGAGGTACTAAAAGTCCTAAGATATAAGGGACAAATGACAGGATGATTAAAATAGAGTAATGCTTCGCTAAAAACAACAAGGTCTCTCGTTTCACTTTCAAAACAAAAAACAAATAAAGAATGGGCAACATCAAAGTCTTAATAAATATGGTAAGGGTAGTTAAAATATACTCCATTGAGCTATAAGAAACCAATGTTTTAAATGCAAAAAGTATAATAATGAATGCAAACATTTCCATATATTTATATTTAAACGTCTGATATAAAATTGGTATTGCTAAAATAAAGATTAATACTAATTTCCAGAGAATTCCAAAGGTCATCCCAGCAATAGGAATAGGTTCGAGATATAAAATACCAAAGCCAATAAGATAAAAAAGTATTAATTTTATACTCATATAATATCTTTAATCTTTAAAATAATTAGACTGGATATTGTCCAAAAAAGCATTGAAAGAAGTAGTGCTATGGCTGCTCCATTAATACCATAAGATGGAATAAGCAAAGCATTAAATATGATATTAATCAATAAAGATACACCAAGAATCTTCATAAATATATGTTGATTATCCGTCATATTCATAACAAAGCCTACTGGACCACAAATTGCTTCTGATAGAAATCCAAAGTTGATAATGAGTAACGTTGTAGTAGCAACCACAAAGGCTGTTCCAAATAAACCTAAAAAAAAGTCAGCGAACACTATCATCAGTACAAATATTGGAATTGTTGTTAAAAAAATAAGTTTTAATGAGTCTTTAAAAAGAGCCTTCACCTTTAAGAACTCTTTTCGATCGTATGACTCTGCAATCTTAGGAGAAATATATCCACCTATGGCAATGGGAATAAAGGTTAAAATCATTGAAAGACTAATACATGCCCCATAGATACCAACTTGATATTCATCTAAATAATAAGCAATCATAAAACTATCTACATATCCCATCAAAAACATGATAGAAGCCGTTAAAAACATTGGGTAAGCATGCTTTACAATTTTTTCTTGATATTTTCCTTTAGCAAGAATTGATATCTCACGCTTCTTTAAAAACCAAAACAAGACAAAAATAACAGCAATAGTAATTAAGATAAGAGCTATAAAAAGTATTTCTACTGGTTGATAGGGAAGTGAAAAGACTATTGAAGAAAATAAAAGAAGTAAAATAGTACCATTTTGAGATAAGTTTCTAAAAAATGAATAAATCTTTATATCATCTAGTCCTCTAAATACTTCTACTAGGACATTAAAAAGTGTATAAGGCAAAATCATTAAAGCTAAAATAACAAGATAAAAAGAAGCATCCATAGATTTAAAAATATATTCATTAATTGGCTCTAAAAAAACCAAGAATACTAAAGTAACAGAAATACTTGTCATAAATAAAATCTGAAGTACTCTTTTTAAGAAAAGTGACACCTCTCCATAATTCTCTTTTAAAGTAGGAATAATCCTAATGACATAAATATCTAACCCAATACGAGAAAGAACTGTCGCCACCATAATGAGACCAAACATAAGATTAAAAATACCAAAGGCTTCAACACCATAGTATCTTGGTATCAAGATATACGTTAGGAAGAGAGATATTGCACCCATTATTTTAAAAATAAATATAATAAATGCCCCTCTAAATATCTCTTTCAAAATTTTAACCTTATGTAATATTTTTTAATATTATATCACATATATATCTTAAAATTAGTTTATTTATCTAAAGTATAGCCCTCTTTAAAAGAATATGATCTCAAACTCATGGCATTAACATATTCAGCTATGGTCTGAAGTTTTTTAGGTGAGATTGCATAAGGATTATTAGGGTTATCATCAATTTGGTGTGCATAGAATGTAATGACTTCTCCATTTCGCTTTGCTTTAATTAATGCTTCTTCAATCTCTTCTAGCTCATTGCCATAATCATTGTCAACTCCATCACCAGCCAAAATATTATAATTTTTTCCTTTGGTATGAAAAATTTCATTTAATTGATATAGTTGTCTATTATTATCAGAAGCTGTTGTTCTTAAATAAGGAAAATAACGCCTTACAGCACTATCAAAACTACTTTCATGTTCACCATAAGGATAGGCCAAACTTGTTGGGTTAAACCCTCTATTTTTCATATTTTCATAAGCTGGAATAATTTGTTCATTTAAATAATCGTCAATTAGATTAACATCATTATTATAATCTCTTCCTATTCCTTTATGGTCATAAGTATGACAACCAATCTCATGTCCATCAGACTCTAATGTCTTTAACTTTGTTATCTCATCATCACTCAGTGTATGAAACTGATCTACAAAAAATGTTGCTCGAATCCCATGTTCTAAAAAAACATTTCTCATACTATACCACCCACTCACATCATGATCATCAAATGTTAGTACTAAACCAGCTTCATTATTACTAGGGTGCAATATTTTAAATAATTCTAAATCATCAATTTGCATATTTCCAATTACCAAGAAACCTTCTATACTAAGTAATTCATTATCAGATTCAAGCTCTTTAATATCTTTTGAAATATCTCTAATATAGGTATGCCATGTCCCATCACTCGAATTTCCTCCTAATCCATAATGAAGATCTTCATCCTCAATACTTTGATTATTTACTGAAGAATCATCATATTTAATAAATCGATTCCCTTTAACTGTCTTCACATTTACATAAATTATATACCCATCACTGTTCTTCATACTCCATTTTATGTGTGTATGTTTACTATCGTTCCATCCATCTTTATTATATAAGTCACCACCAATAAGATATTGGTTTCCATAACCTTCTCCTTCTAATGAAATTACTTTACTAGCTTTTTCATTGTCCAACTTATTAATAATCTTAGCACTGTCCGGACCTAAATAAATACTCCATCTATCATTTTTTCCATCTTCTGCATCTTCATAAATTTTATTTGGTGAAGAGAAAAGTTCTATATTGTCTAACTTTGCATTTGCTCGAATTGAAAAAGATTCAACAGACAAAAGTTTATTTTCTCCTTCAAGTTTTCTTAAATCTTCTTCTAAATTACGGCTAAAAGTATGCCAATCTCCATTTGTTGAAAAATAACCAAGACCATAAGAAAGAGTATCGCCATCAATACTCTGTTGTGCTTCTGAATTATCACTGTATCTTAAATAACGATCTCCAAAATCTGTTTTCAGATGTACATCAATAATAAAACCTTCAACTGTTCTCATGTCCCATTGAAGATTAAAATTACTATGGTTACTCCATGATTCTCCCAATAAATATTCATTGTCATAACTTCCATTACCCTGTAACTTAATCACCTGAGAATCTAAAACAGCATCATACACATTAGTAACTTCTGCAACTAAAGGTTCATTATTGACTATCTTCCATCGATTAATATTATTGTCTTCAGCATCTTCATAAACAACAAACTCTTTTAAAGAAGGTTTATTCTTAATTTCAATATTATCAAACTTACATGAACCTCTTACTTCTAAACCATGTACAAAGACAATCTCATTATTGGGTTCGAACTTCTTCAAATCAGCACTTAAATCTCTACTAAATTGCTGCCACTCCCCATTACTTGCATCATATCCAAGACCAGTATTCACATACTCATCATCTAATCCTTTATCTCGGTCATCATCGCTATACCTTATGTATCTTAGTCCACTATTTGTTTCAAGTATAACATCAATCAAAAAGCCTTCTCTACTTTGAAAAGAAAATGACAGATAATCTTTTGTCTCATTCCACGCATTAGCTGTTGCAGAGTAACCACCTATGGTATATTGATTCTCATAATTCTGACCTTTTAGCTCTATAACATTACTTTTCAATGTATTATCATAGACATTACTTATAATTGCCCCTTCAGGGCTACTATCACTAATACTCCAACGGTTATTTAATCCATCCTCTGCATTCTCATATACCGTTGCACTTACAATAAGCACATTCACTACCAAGAGTAGCATTACTCTAAACAAAACTTTCATCTATCATCCTTTTTTAATATTAATAACAACTCTTTTTTCCATCACAAGGGTAATCATCCCAAATCTCAATATTATCTATCCACTGGTCAATTGGCGTCTTTGCATAATTTGTGAAAAACATAATAAAGCGAATCGGATCCAGTAATTTTGTTCTACCTTCATAATTTAAAACCCTTTCACCATCCACATTAAGCCATACACGACCATGTTTGCCTCTTTCCCAAAAGATCTCTATCTCCATCCACTCACCTTGTGGAACAGGAACTTTTCTGTTTTCTCTAAACCAATACTCCTTATAAGGAGTATTATCTATGACCACATTATCTCCATGCACATACCAGTAAAGTTTTTTATGTTCATCACTGTACACATAAAACGCTAAACGATAATCTGTTAAAGTTTTATATTCTGATAAAACCAGCCATGAATCCCTCCCTAAAAGTTCTGACAAATTTTTCGGGAACCTCAATGAATAGCGAATATACAATCTTTTTTGTTCCTTACCTTCAGTGTCTACAATATATGCATTCTGTGTCCATTCTTCCTCTTTCTTTTTTATAATTTGATGTAGCGCATGTGTTTTGTTCCCATCTCTAGCTTCTGTTATTTCAATTCTATTTTCCATAAATTTATGTAGATTACTACTCTTTACTATCATTTGAAATAAAGCTTTTTCACCTTGTACTTTAATTGTAGTATGATTAAAGTCCTGCCACCAAATGGGTGACTCTTTTCTATCTGGAGCTAAAAGATTATTATCTTCTTCAAAGGAAGTCTGAAACATTAAATTAGCAGCATAAGAATAGTCCATTAAGATTAATAGAAAACATACTATATACAAAGTAGACCTCCAAAATATATTATATATTATTATTTATTGTTGACAGTTTAACTAAAAAATTAATTTTATATTTAAAGGATATTAATTTTAATTGTTCTATTATATGATATAATATTAAAATATTATTTAAGGAAGGTCTTATTTTAAGTTATGAAAACAAGAACTCATGAAGGTGAACTAAACCTCGAAAAACTTTACAATACAATACTAAACTACAAATGGTTAATTATTAGTTTTATATTAATTAGTACAATCCTCATGGCTATTAATTTATATTTTAAGCCTTCTATTTATAATAGTTCATCTATACTTGAAGTAAAATCGCAAAATAAAGGCTCTATGCCCAGTGACTTTATCAGTAGTGCTTTATCTTTTGGAAGCTCAAATAAAGTAGAGAAAGAAGTTGCTATATTAAAAACATTCGCCTTGAATGATAAAGCTTTAGAGGAAGTAAACTTCCAAACAAAAATTTTTGTTAAAGAAAGCTATAGAGACATTGAAGTCTACCAAAACCCTCCAGTTGCATTCAATCATATTAAAATTTTTGACCATAGACTAATTGGAAAGAAAATAGTTCTTACACCCCATAAAGACTTTTTCACCTTAGAAATAGAACACTCTATATTCTCAAGTTTTATCCATTTTATTAGCAATTTCAACAATAAAGAAGCAGAAAAAAAATACCAGTTTGAGCAAAAAATTAAGCGTTCAGACTTTGAACTCAGCGTCAAAAAGCTCAAACCATTTAACAAACCAATAAAGTTTATTTTATGTGGCGAAAATCAAAAAGTATTTTACAATATTATTAGCGAAAGTCTAAGTGTTCAACAGTTAGGTCAGAATGTTCCTCTCATCAAAATCTCTTTTGAAGACACTATTCCTCAACGCGCTGAAGACTATATTAATGCACTAACAAAAAGTTTTATTGATGAGAGTGTCAAAAATAAAAATGAACAAAACAATAAGATTCTAACGTTTTTAAATGAACAACTTAATGATATTAGAAATACTCTAAAGGTCTCAGAAGAAAATTTAGAAACCTATAAAACTAACAATCAGATTATTGAACCTTCTATTCAAGCCAAAAATTATATTAATAAATTAAGTAATCTAGAGATTAGCATTTCAGACAACCTCCTAAAACAAAAACTAGTTAATAACATTTTTATTTTTGCAAAAAACAATAATAATCTAGATGCGATAGCACCCTCATTAATGGAACTAAAGGATAAACCAACCCTCCAACTAATTACTACATTACAAAATTTACAAATTAAAGAAAATAACTTAAAGATAGAATTTACAGAACAGCACCCTAAAGTTATTACAATTAAGAAGCAAATATATAATCTAAAAAGAAAAATTTTATATAATATTAAAAATCTAAAAAACATCATCAAACAAAAGAACCTTTCTTTAAAAAAAGAAAAAGAGCGTTACGAAGCAAAAATTTCAACACTGCCGAATAAAGAGAAGAATCTGGTTAATATTAAGCGAGACTACCAAGTTAGTTCCACCATGTATAACTATCTTTTAAAGAAAAAAACTGAAAGTGAACTACTTATCGTTTCTACGCTTGCAGACTTTAGAACACTGGATGAAGCACATACATTAGCTTTACCTTCTAAACCTAAAAGGGGTCTACTTCTAATATTAGGTCCAATCATTGGTTTAATTCTAGGACTACTTCTTGCTATTATTTTAGAAGCACTTAATAAAAAAATTAAAACCAAAGAAATATTAGAAACATTGACTGACCTTCCTCTACTTGGTATTATCCCTGAACTCAAAAATAAAAATATTAAACTGGAAGTTTTTAATACACCTAATTCAGTATTTACAGAAAGTTATCGTAGTCTAAGAAGCAATCTTCCAAAAAAGAAAAAAAATAAAGCAAGTATTATCGCAATTACTTCAACGGTAGGAAATGAAGGAAAAACAACACTCACAGCAAATTTAGCTTCCGTTTTTCAAATGGCAGACTATAAATGTATTATTCTTAATCTTGATTTACGAAAACCAACACTACATACTTACTTTAATTTAGAAAATAAAAAAGGTATGAGTAGTTATCTTAGTGGAAAAGACGACATTCAAAATATTATTTTTGCCACTAAGCATACCAATTTACATGTCATTACCTCAGGTCCAATTCCTCCTAATCCATCTGAACTGATTTTATCAAATAAACTCTCAGAACTTTTAGAAGTACTTAAACCTCGTTATGACTATATCTTCCTAGATACAGCACCTATTGGTCTAGTTAGTGACAGCGTTGAACTTATGAAATTAGCTGACCAAAACTTAATTGTACTTAGAGAAAACTATGCAGAAAAGTCTTTTTTAGAAAGCTTAGATCGTATCATAGAAAAAAATCACTTGAATAACATAGGATTAGTACTCAACAGAAGTAAATCAAAAAGAAAATCATACGGATACGGATATGGGTACTAAAAACTCTTTATATTAAAGAGCCTTTACTTCATAAAGAAGTCAACTATTCGTGAACAAGCTTTCCCATCACCATAAGGATTGTGTGCTTTAGACATTAGCTCATATGCTTCTTGATCATGAAGTAAGACACTCGCTTCTTTTACAATCAAATTAGCATCAGTACCAACTAGCTTAACAGTTCCAGCTTCAAGTGCCTCTGGTCTCTCAGTTGTCTCTCGCATTACCAATACTGGTTTACCTAGAGAAGGTGCTTCTTCTTGCACTCCCCCTGAATCAGTAATAATAAAATAAGCCTTATCCATTAAATAAATAAATGACTCATACTGCATAGGAGCGATAAGATAAATATTTTTTACACTAGAAAGTAATTCCATAACAGGCTTTTGAACATTTGGATTTAAATGTACAGGATAAATAATACTAACATCAGGGTTTTGTAAAGCTATCTCTTTAAGTGCTTTACAAATATTAATAAACCCTTGCCCATGATTTTCACGTCTATGTCCCGTAACTAAAATAAATTTTGATTTAGCAAGAGAGAACGCTTGATCATTAATTTCATTTTCAATGCCATGAATAATTGTTGTCTGTAGCTTATCATTATTCTTAATTTTGTTTAATGCTAAATAAAGAGCATCTATTACTGTATTTCCAGTAACCAATATATCAGAGGGTTCTTTATTTTCACGTAAAAGATTAGCTTCACTGGTAGTGGTGGGTGCAAAATGGTAATTACTTAAAACGCCTGTAATCTGCCTATTTGCTTCTTCTGGCCATGGCGAATATAAGTCTCCAGTACGAAGACCTGCTTCAACATGAGCCACCTTTGCCTGCTGGTAAAAAGCTGCTAAAGAAGTAGCTGAAGTTGTTGTTGTATCACCATGTACGAACACTACATCTGGTTTAAAATCAGACAATACAGCTTTCATACCTAAGAGTACATTTGAGGTAACATCATAGAGATCTTGCCCTGGTTTCATAATGTCCAAATCATAAGCTGGTTCAATCTCAAATAAATCCAATACTTGATCCAACATTTCCCTATGTTGAGCTGTGACGCACACCTTTAAATCAAAATGCTCTGACTCTTTCTCAAGCGCTTTTACCAAAGGTGCCATTTTAATAGCTTCTGGTCTTGTACCAAATACAACTAACATCTTCTTTTTCATGTTTACCCTTGAATTATACAATATTTTTAAATTTTATATAATATTATATAACATAATTAATTCAAGAGGGATTAATCTAATAGTCTACTTTAAGATTGTTTTATTTTACCCGACCATCCACAACAGGTACAAAAAAACAAGGTTCAATTACTTCTGAAGTAATCTTTCCATCTCTTTTATAAAAACGCGTAATAATTTGTAGACCATTTTGTTCTATGGGAGCCAATAAAATTCCTCCCTCTGCTAATTGTTCAAAGAGTACAGCTGGGACTTCTTTTGCTGTTGCAGAAAAAAGTATTCTTTCAAATGGGGCATATGCTTTCCAGCCTCTTTGTCCATCATCGAAACGGGTAAATATATTATTGATTTTTTCGCTACGAAAGCGTTCTTTTGCCTCTTTAAGTAAAGAGTCTATACGTTCAATGGTGAAAACACGACGACAAAGCTTAGAAAGTATGGCTGCCTGATAACCAGACCCACAGCCTACTTCTAAAACAGAGTCTACCCCTCTAAGTTCAAGGTGCTGTGTCATTTTTGCAACAGTCAGAGGTGAGGATATCCATTGGTTTTGTTGCATAGGTAAGGCATCTAATTTAAAAGCTATTTGACCAAAGCCTTTAGGAACAAAACGCTCACGATTTACTTCTAAAAATGCTTCTCTAACATGGCTGTAGAGTGTGAATGTTTTTTCAATCTCTTCTATCATTAACACTTGCTTTACATTCGTTGTCAATTCACTATCACCATGTACCTAGAATTCTCAAATTATTTTATCCAAAATGTGATTAAATAATGTTATTGGAGCGCTAAATATATAAAACTATACAAACTTAAAAATAAGTACTCTTTGCTATAATCTAGTATATTATCATAAAAAGGAACAACATGGCTGGATTAATTGACATGGTTATTAACAACCCTGCTATTGCTAAAAGTATTGCAAAACAAGTAGGTATTGATGTAGGAGATGCTGGATCTATCATTGGACAACTAGCACCTATATTAATGGGTGGTGCAAAAAGTAATTTGAACAGTGAAAAAGACTCAGGTGGTTTACTTAAGCATATAGAGCAAAGTAACTATGCTGACATCTTTGATAAACCAGAAGCACATGTAAATGATGGAAACTTTAAAAACATGGGTAACGATATCTTGGCTGAATTAACTGGTTCAAAGGAAAATTCAAGAGAAGTAGCACGTCATGTTGAACAAGAAACGGGTATGAGTTCAAGTATCATTAAAAGTGTTTTACCAATGCTAGCACCTATGATTATTGGGGCTTTGACTAAAAAGTCTGCACCAAGTCTTGGTGGTCATTCTTCTAGCCAAAGTTCAAGTATGACTGATATGTTAAGTGGACTCATCGATCAAGATAATGATGGTTCAGCCATTGATGACATTATGGGAATGGCAGCTAAGTTCATTTTCAAATAGTCCTAAACCAATCAACTTTCAATATCCTATTGTATACTTTCACTTACAAAATATAATAGGATACTTTCATGAAAAAACTAAGTACCATACTTCTTACTGTTCTAATTTTTGTAGCTTGTTCTCCTTTAGAAAAAGGTTTACACCCCAATATTTCTGATTCAAGCAAAGAGAAATATTTACGACAAGCTAATATTTTAAACAATAAAGGAGTAGATGCCTATCATAAAAAAGAGTACCAAACTGCCATAGCTTATTATCAACAATCTATTGCTATTAAAGAAGCTACTTTAGGTACTGAAGACCTGAACACAGCTACTTCCTATAATAACCTTGGACTGATTTATAAACAAACCAGAGAGTATAAAAAAGCACTGGCTTACCTCACAAAAGCTTTACAAGTAAGACAAAAATCTTTAGGGAAAAACAACAGTAGTACGGCTGAAAGTTACAATAATTTGGGAACACTTCATGCAAGTATGGGAGACATTCAGCAAGCGATGAACTTAACGACCCAAACCATTCATATTAAAGAACGTATTATCCAGAAAGAACAAGCCGACATGGCTATTTCATATACAAACTTGGCTGTTTTAGAGGAAGTACAAGGTAATAATATGCAGGCAATGTCTCATCACAAAAAAGCACTGGAAATAAATAAAAAATTATTTGGTAAAGAGCATGATATTACACAGAATAACTACAAAAATATTGCTCAACTGTACTTCGCAACCCAACAGTATGAAAAAGCAAAAAAGTATGCCTCACATATTGTCAAAGAAGAGGAAATTCGTCTAAAAGACATTGAGATAACTGAAAAAAGCAAAACTAATAGATGGTAATCATACGCCTTACCCGTTGAACATCTTTTAAGTCTATCTTCTTTTTAATGACTTCTAAGCCATCATCAGCACAAACCTCTCCCCAGGGAGAAATAACAGCTGAAGAAGAAGCCATGTCATCATCTGCTGAATTAGATAGTACAACAAAACATTGATTAATTATGGCTAAAGCACGTCCTAGTGTCTCAAAATGCTCTTTCCGAGTTTTACCCCATCTAGCAGGAATAAT
>CACVAR010000166.1:26976-32402 GCA_902727905.1 uncultured Sulfurovum sp.
TCTAAAGAACCTTTTGAGTAGTTCGTTACATTACCTTCAAAAAAGTTTGTTTTTTGATCATTGAACTTAGAGAATCCATCTACCCATTTAATTGGATGTTGGACATTATAAATCTTTTCCATACCAATTGCTTTTAGTCTGTCATCAGCCAAAAACTGAATATACTGCTCAATAATATTGTCTGTCAAACCTAAAATCTGTCCTTGAGTAATATATTTACCCCAATTTACTTCAAGATCAACAGCTTCTCTAAACATTGCATAAATCTCATCATTAAACTCTTTGGTAAAAAACTCTGGACTTTCTCTTTTGACCGTACGGATCATATTTTGAAAGAGTGCTAAGTGGGTTACTTCATCACGTTGAATAAACCGAATCATCTGTGCTGAACCCAACATTTTTCCTGAACGTGCCAAAGTGTACAAATAGGTAAATCCAGAGTAGAAATAGATACCTTCTAAAATTTGATTGGCAAACATGGCTTTAACAATGTTCTTGTCACTTGGATTGTCAGATAGCTCTTGATAAACTCTTGCAATCGCATCATTTTTAGTTTTTAACATCATATCATTTCGCCATAATCCATAAATCTCATCTGAATTCTGAGAAATTGTATCAACCATTACAGCATATGACTGAGCATGTAATGCTTCTTCAAATGATTGTCGAACCAGAATCAAGTTAACTTCAGGGGAAGTAATAAAAGGGTTAATGTTGTCAATCAAGTTATTTGTCTGCAAAGAGTCCATAAAAATCAACTGAGCAAGTACTTTATCATAAGCTGTTTTCTCGGCATCTGTCAAACGTTTGTAGTCACCTACATCTTGTGTCATGTCAACTTCTTTAGGGAACCAAGTATTGTTTAACATTACTTCCCAAAGGTTGTATGCCCATTGATATTTAATATCATTTAATTCAAAAATTCCTGTAGGGTCTCCACCAAAAATCTTACGTTCAGATGTTTTCTCTTTTGAGTCGGGGTTATATATTTTTTTTCTATTCATTTTTTTAATCCTCGATTTAACCTAAAAAAAGTGACAAATATTTCACTTTTTACTTGACAAAACAAACAAATAAATGCTTGTTTAGCGCAAAGCGATTATACCAATAATAATTTATTTCTTGATAAAAACCAAGCATTATCTTAGAGATTAAAATAACATTTTTTTTGACGAAATGTACTCATTTAATTCGCTACTATTCTGTCCATTTCTTCGGCTAATTCTTGCGCCAATACTTTATAATTTCGTCGTATTTTTAAAAGTTTCTCTTGCGCATTTTTACCTTTTTGGACAAGCTCCACTTTAGAACTACTCATAATACGCGCAAGGTGCAAACTAATACTATCTACATCAAAATCAGAAAAATAAGCTTCATCTTCTGAAAATACGGAATGGTTTTTTTCATTATTAACCATAAGAGAAGGCACGGCACAACCAGAATAACGAATCACCTTATTAGCAATAACTGTATTATGAAATTTATTTTGAGGTAAAAGTGCAATACCCATATCGTTTTGACTCACCACATCTTTTAACGCTTCTAAGGTATGTACCCCTTCATGTAAAGTAACTTTATCTTTGAACTTTGGATAGAGTGCTAACAGTTTACGAATAAACTCTTTATTATCTACAACAATATCCAAATGCCAATTTTCTAAACTCAACTTTTCAAAAGCATCAAGTACCACATCAAATTCTCTTAGTGTATCCAGCGTCCCAATATTAACAAAACGAAATGTCTCACCTTCACTGGCTGTATGCGTTCTTAAGTTATCTTCATCAAGCCCAATAAACAAGGGGAAACTTGTTATTTTGATATCTGGATAAAAAACTTTATGTGCTTCACGCGAAGCTGGCAAAAATAGATCACAAAGATTCGCTAACTTGTCTCTCTTTTTAATTTTCATCGTATATTTCAATCGATTGAATAAGCCTTTGGGTGTGAATGATTGATTCAATTCTAAATTATGATACTGTTTTGGATAAGAGATTCGATATCCTACTTTATAATTGTACTTCTCTTTGTATTTCAATACATTTTCAAGCACTCTTTTTTTGTTACGGACAATCACAAAGTTATACTGAGTTAAGTCATTCCCTGTACTCAAATAATCAATAATCTCATTTTGGTATTTCTTAGGAACAATTAAGTGGTTTCCTTTTCGTTGAAAACTATGTTTATAAGGAGTAATATAAACAATATCAATCTCCCAATACTTTTTAAGGTATCCATCAAACAATGTAGTAACTGTACCGTTCTCACTGTACTCTTCTTGGTCGGTGATTAAAAGCATTTTATTCATTAGTCGCGTCCTCCTCTGTTAAATCTTTATTAAATCTCTCTTCATCAAAATTCTTACCTAAATAATCACAAATCAACTGCACATCTCTCACTGCATTACCTAAACAAGAGGTTGCCCCAGGTGAAGGTGTCATGTTAAATATAATTCCTTCGCCTGTGTTTATAGAAGCTTCTCCTAGCATTAGCTTTTGATTCTCTTTATCTAAAATCTGTCCACGTACACCACCAAAACCTTTAGCATACTCAATATCGTTCATTGTTAATGAAGGAATAATTTTCTGAGCATCTTTTAAGAAGGCTCGTTTACCAAGATATGGTACTTCAAAAAGGAAGTTTCGTAAAATATAGTTACGAATATCTGAATCCTTTAAAAGGTCATAAAAAATTTTAAAAACATTGCCATCTAATTTTAAAGTCTTAAAGAAGTCCATATAGGTACCTGATTTAAAACGTTCTAGCTTTGGTAAAACCAATGCTGTAGGTCCAAAACGTGTTGCCCCATCTAACGTAACATCTGGGTCACCATGCAGTGCAGCAAAAGGAAGTTTAGGGTTTTGCACCATGTAAACTTTTCCTTTTAAAATGGCTCTATCTGTTTTATAAAAACTTCCTGCCATTGGTAACTGACCATAATGAAGTCCATAGCCCATTTTATGTGCTAAAAAGAGACTGTGTGCCCCAGCGTCAACCACTACCATTTTTGACTTGTAAAGCTTTTTATCCTTCGTATAAACATGGAAAATATCCTCTATCTTCTCAATCTTATCCACAGGTGAATTAAAAAAAATATCAGCTTGAACTTGCTCATTCTTTTTTGCATTTTTAAGAAAAGTCTCGCTCAAAGCTTTAAAATTTACGGTCGTATATTGATTTTTCGCACCCATACCAACAATCTCTTCATCACGACCATTACCCTGCTCATCAACAATTAAGTTCGGTTCAATCTCTTCAAGTGTTGCTTTGTCATAAAGCTCAAGGTAAGGGTAAAGTGATTTAAACTCTTTATATCTATTCGTAATAAAACGACACTCACTGTACCCAATCCCAATTGCCATTTTTTGATGCTTGAACATAATTTCATCTTCATAGCCATATTGTAAACAGTACTTCTCAACCATCTTAGCTGTACGTTTTACTTTTTTAGCCTTTTCCAATGTATAGTTCGTTTCAATGTCTCCACAATGGATTGTTTGGGAGTTGGCACGTGCATTGGAGTTGAGTGTCGCAGCCTCTTCATATTTTTCAAGTAAAGCAATTTTACTCATATCTGTATAGTGACTTAATTCATAAAATAGGGCTGACCCAGAGATTCCACCCCCAACAATCACCACTTCATATACATCATCATTCATCAATAGCTTCCTTATAATAGTTAAGAACTAAGTGTAGCATGTATCTATAGCATATTTATCTCAATAACCCGATCTGCCTTCTCAATGCTACTTTTTCTATGGGCAATGGTGATAACCGTCTTATCTTTAATATAAATTTCTAAGTCTTCTAAAAGTTGCTTCTCTGTTTTACTGTCAAGTGACGAAGTTGACTCATCAAAAATAATAACCTTAGGATTATCAAGTAGTACTCTCGCAATGGACAAACGTTGTCGCTGTCCTCCAGAAAGCTTCGTTCCATTTTTCCCCACAATGGTTTCAAGCTTATCCTCTAAGCCTTCTACAAACTCATAAAGTTGGGCTATTTTCAAAGCTTCATAAATGACTTCATCACTGTACGCTTTCCCCAATGTCAAGTTAAAACGTAAAGAGTTGTTAAACATTAAAGGTGCTTGTAAAACAAAGCCGACATTATCCCGAATCTTCTCGTAACCCACCTCTTTAATCTCATGTTCATTGTAAAAGATCTTCCCTGAACTAATGGGGTAAAGCCCTATTAGTATTTGTGCTAAAGTACTCTTCCCTGAACCTGTTTTACCAACTATAGCAACCTTTTCACCCTCTTGAATCTCAAAGCTAATATCCTTTAACACCTCTGTTGTTCCATCATAAGAAAAAGAGACATCTTCCAAACGAATGGAAGCAGACGTTCTGTTAACAAAAGGGTCAACTTTAGGGGCATAATAAGGCTCTTTTTCTAAAGCTAAGATTTGGTTCAACCTCTCTATGGCACTCTTCGCATTAAAGTAAAAATGAATAAAGTTAATGAGCTTATCAACAGGTCGCATCAATACCCAAGCATAAGAAAAAATTGCCAACATTGTTCCAATGGTTAAAGAACCAATTAAAACCATAAAAATACCTATGGCTTTAAAAATATCATGCGAATAAAAAATCAATAAGCGTGAAAACTCCAATGCCACTTCACTCTTTAAACCAAACAAATAAGAACGGTCACGTATCTCCTTAGCTTGTCCATCTACGGTTTTTAAAAAGTGTTTTTCCCTATTTTGTACTCGTATTTGATTGTAAAGCTCCAAGCTCTCTGTTAAGGTATTTTGAAAAACTTCAATGGATTCATTTTCTTTTTTCTTCATCTTTGCCACATTCCGAAAAGCTTTTAAAAAAACAAAAATCGTTAAAGGATTTAAAAACAAAATGACCAATGCCAACTGCCAATTTAAAAGCAGTAAAACAATGGAGACCCCTATCAAAGTTAATACTTCAACCACCACTTCACCCACCGAAGAAGCGACAAACTTGTCAACCGTTTCCACATCCGTAATAATCTTAGAAGAGACAGCCCCTGAACCTAAGAGGTCATACTCTCGCATCGAAACCACCTGTAAATGGTTCAAAATTTTTTTACGTATTGTATAAGTAACTTCTTTGGAAATTTTTGTAAAGAGTCGTATATGTATTAAAGAAAAAAGTAAACCAATCGCCTTAAGCCCCATAGTAACCAATAACACAATAACAATATAATACATCGGTTCACCCACCGTTATGTACGTGTCAATGCTCTCAACAATAGGTCCACCCTTTCCTAAAATAAGTTCATCAATAAGTAAAGGTAAAAGAAGAGCAACAGGAAGCACAACCAGCGTAGAGACAATGGCTACAGCATTTGCGAGAAGAAGGACTTTTTTATGTTTTATAATTTCTTGAAATATAGAGTGTATGCTTATCATACGCAACAATATATCACAACTCCATATAAAGTTGCTTATC
>CACVAR010000167.1 GCA_902727905.1 uncultured Sulfurovum sp.
ATGATATTTCATGGGAATACCTTTTAAACGTCTGAAATTTAAAGGTCTTCTTCTGTCATCTTTAACCTTTATCTCTCTATTCTAATTGGTGTTGCACTTGTTAGTTGAATTCAAGCTTTCTTATGAACTATTAGCAAGAGAATAATTGTTTCAATAAAGGAATATTACTTAAAAGTGAAATTTACTACTTTATCTATTTTTTTACAAAATGCTGATAATCCTTAATGGTACGCCAATCACCACCCCATGTCCAGCCGTAACTTTTAAAAATCTTCGTGGCTTTGTCATTTTTAAGAAGCACGGCTCTGTCTGCAGGACTGTTTACTTTATGTACGCGTTTTTTGTATTTCCATGATGCTTTATGAGAAATATACCCTTTACGGTTCACATAAGGATTTTCTATGGGATTAATGTCTATGGCTTTTCCGTAAGCATGTTTTGACCATTTTTTCTTTTTTCCTGTTACGGGTCTACAGTTAAATGCTGAAGTATTGTCAGCCTCTATCGACTCCCAATCATTTGCTCCAAAATCAGCAACTAGTCGCATTTGTCGTACTGGATAGCCTATGGCATATAGATCTGCAAAGATGTTTACTACGTCGTCTGCTACCTCTTTATGCACTATAATCTCTCCAGAGACTGTTTGACTATTAAAGTCAAAATAGTTTACATTGATATAACGTAAGTCATTTAAATGCACAGGACACCCTTGTCGCCAAGAGTCTGCTTTTAGCATTCGCTCTTTAACTTCAGGTGTTATGTTTTGTATATTAAAATTGTATTGAGAAAAAAGAGAAGTTGTCAGTAGTGTTGTGGTTAGTAGTATGTTTTTTATCATACTACTATTATAGTCTTTTTTATGCTGAAATTAACAAGAATTTCGTAGGTTCGATTTCATCGAACAAATTATTTCATATGTACGGTATATTATTTATACGCCTTCAAAGCCTCATTTATCTGCACATAAGACTCTAAAGGTGTGGTTTCAAAATAAAACATACCATGCTTCTTAGCAAAGTCACGTGTTATGGCTTGCACTTTCAAAAGGTTAAAACGTGGTGCTTTTGGAAAAAGATGATGTTCTATCTGTGTGTTTAGT
>CACVAR010000168.1:0-3883 GCA_902727905.1 uncultured Sulfurovum sp.
TAAGAATATTCATAATAATTAAGTAATTCTAATGAATATACCCTTTTTTAATATAATTTATTTATTTAATTCATAAATTATATTTATTACTAAGGTTTTTTTAACTAGAATTTGTAAAGGAAATAGTATGAAAACAGAAAAAGAAACCATCAAAGAGTCTTCAATTAATAGTAATGAGCAATTAGATTTTTCCCATCAAATCGACGATACACTTACTCGTAGTAAACCTTCTCATCCTACTATTACCAAACGTGATTCTCAAAACCAAGAGAAAGATTGGGATATCGAACACGCTTTTTTTTCGGGCTATTTAAGTGATAAGGAGATTCCTAAAGAGATTTTATTGCACGAAGCATCGTTTTTAAAAAAATGGACGATTCATAAACAAAATCCAGGTTCATACTCTTGTGTTGGTTATGCTGTAACAGATGTGGTTTACTGGCATTTGAAAGAAAAAGAGGCTGAAGAAAATAGAAATCTAAATAAAGACAAACCTCTACAAAGACTCTCAGCTAGATTTAACTGGATGGCTGCCAAAGAAATGGATGATTTTACAGACCGTCCAACCACTTTTATTGAACAAGAAGGCAGTTCTTTAAAAGCTGGGCTTGATGTTGCAAGAAAATATGGTTCAGTTGAAGATAATTTACTACCTACAGATAGTAATGCCCTATTTCAAGGAACAGCTCGTCATTTTTATGCCCACGCTGCTACCAATATAATTAACAGTTATTTTAACCTTCTTATATCCAAAACACAATTTTTTGAAACAGAAGAAGAGCGAAACATGGTTCAACTTCTAATTTGGAAAAAGTGGTTAGCAGAAAATGGTCCTATTTTAGTACGTATTCAAGTAAATAGTATTTTCGATAAAGCAGAGAAGTCACCTTTAAAAAACAATAGAAACAACTCAAATCAAAAAGATATTGACTATCATGCAGCCCTTCTAGTTGGATATACAGATAAAGAATTAATCATACGTAATAGTTGGGGAACAGATTGGGGAGAAAAAGGTTATGCCCACTTAGATGAAAGTTATGCCCTTGATATTATCGATGAAGCTTATGGAATCACTGTCAAATCCCCACGTGTTAAAGTAGGGTATAATCCTGATGCACAAGCAGAAGAGAGAGGAATAATGGACATAATAAGAACGATTATTCGCAAGATGAGTCACTAATTGATTGGTTTTTTAACCAATCAATCACATCTATAGATTTATCTACCCCTCTATAATCCTTATCCTCATAATACTCTTTTACTTCATCACAGAAAAAACCTTTAGCCACCTCAACAGCTGTTAGATTGCCCTCTTTAATCATGATGGCATAGCTCATCATTTTAACTAAGTTGATTTTATTTTCAAATTCATGTTCCTTCTTCCAAAAAGTATCTTCTACTTCCAGTAAGTTTTCAAGAGCCATATTCGATGCGTGCAGTGATTTATTGGCGAAACGAATACGTTTATTTTTTTCGGCACTTACATGAGAGCCAACAGCATAAACATAAGAAATTTTTTCATACTTAAAAACTTTTGATTTAAAAGAGAGATAATCTTCATCAATATCTTCGAGCTTCTCTCTTAAGCTGTCAGATTTTTGGAAAAGATTTTTTTTTGCAACTTCAGGGTAAGGATGTGTTTTAATATTTTCCCAATCAGCACGGAGGAGATTAACCTCGATTGCCAAAGAATAGAGTTTATCTTCTTCAATTTTATATAAAGAAGTTTCAAATATTACTACAGACAAAAGCATTAGTATAAAATAGAAAAAATACTTTTTAAAGGGAATTTTTTGTAGCCAAGACGCTTGTGCTTCATCTAAAAGACCACTAATATTTTCAATAGGAACCAACAGTTCAAATGGCATATCATGCCATACTTTCTGAAGATTTATAATATCAACAGCATAAGCAATACCTGATCCCTCTTTATTGGAAATCATAGCAATCACTCGATTACTTTTCTTACAAATAACAGGAGAGCCACTGTTGCCATTATAAAATTGAAATCTACTATCGGCTGTTATTTGTCGTGCTTTATAAGAGGGTTTTCCTTCAGGAAAAAGTTCCATAGACTCTTCAAATAGTTGAGCATTAATATGTTTCTTTTGGGTAACAGATTTTTTATTAAAAGTACTAAAACCAATAACATCTACAGCCAAACTATTACACTCTTCTATTTGTAATGGTAAGGCTTTTAATTTTAAAGTAGGTACAAATAAAACAGCCATATCAATACCTGTATCATCAAGAGTCAATATTTTTGCTACTCTATTTTCAACCATTGGAATAACCACATCATCTATTACATGTTGACAAGTAACAATGTAAACCCCTTTAGGGTCTACATCAACAACAAAGCCTGTACCAAAGGCTCTGTTTTCTTCATTTTGACTTTCAATTTTGACAACACTATTTTTCATAATATATTTGAAACTATCTAATTAACTTTGCTTTACTACATAGCCTCATAAATCCCAAAAGGCTTCTGCGTGTTAAACTTTTCATTTGTCTTTCCAATGGTATAATGATTAGGCATTTGATAGATTCTATTCTCATGGGCAATAACTTCTACAGACTCTTTAATCTGATTAAAAAACTCATCCGTTGTGCCCACAAATTGACCAGCATCCCATATTCTATTTAACTCTTTTGTCAGTAAAGAGTTTTCATCATGTGGCAAGACATAAGAGGACTCTACATCCTGACATCCAGCAATCAGTTTAACCGAAGCCTTAACCTCTTTGTCTAAGAATTCAGATGCCTCTTGTTTTATTTTTAGATACATACTTTTATGCTCTATGTAAATACGTTCTGCCTCTTCATCAGGAAAGTGTTTTGAAAGCAACATCTCTTTAGGGTCTTGACCTGGTCCAACCTTGGTAACCGTACCCGAATGACATGAGTCTGAAACCACCATAATTCGTACACCTTCTGCAAATCTTGTCCAAAGAGCATGTAATTCATCATCTAATAACAAACCATCAAAAAGACACCATGTTTCATCTTTACCATCCTCTTCATCACCTGTCTCATCAGGGATGGCAGTACCATGCCCAGAATAAGAGATAAAAAGAATATCACCAGCTGCTAACGTTTCAGCAGCATTGGTAATAGCCGTTGTAACAGCCTCTCGTGTCCCCTCTTCATTTAAAAGAACAATGGATTCTTCATAGTTTTGAGACTCTGCCAACGCTTTCATATCTAAACAGTCTTTGCCACACGTTCGTAATGCCCCATCACTTCCATAATGTTCAGGGTCTATGTACTCTAATCCGATGTGTATTGAAATTCCTTTTGCCATAATGTTTTCCTTTTACTATTTTAAATATTGTAAGTCGTTCAATCAACACAGACTATTGAAACGCCAAGAATGCTTTTTCAAGCTCATTGGCGTAAATGGAAGTATAATCATCTTCCGTCATAATTCCTTTAGCCAATGGTGACTGTTTATAATACGTCTCCATCTTTTCATCATATCTATTGACTTTGTAATCTGGTCCATTATAAATTCTAGCAAACCTTGCCCAATCCTTTTGTTGCAGTGCTTCAAAACAACCTCTGGTATTTTTGACAAAATTAAAAAATGCCTCTAACTGATTAGCTTCACTCACCTTTAGCGACTCCATAAATTCAAATACTGAGTCAAACCCTGCTGTTTTATAATTAAAGCCCATCACTTGAAACATGCCATAAGAAGCTGATTTTAAGGCTGCCTCATCATCTATTTTACGTGCCTTGTTTAACCTAGCATATTGTAAAGAGGAAGCATAATACTTACGTGTAGAGGATTTAAAAACAATGTCTTCATTACCTCTAGTATAGTTATTGGGATTAAGTCCAATACTCTTAAGCTCTTTCCAAAAAATATGTCCTTCAAATA
>CACVAR010000168.1:3983-7613 GCA_902727905.1 uncultured Sulfurovum sp.
AGCTCTCTGTTTTTAGAGTCAAGTACCAACTCATCATAAATATTTTCAGTATCTATTAATGACTGTGCCTCATGCTGACTTACTTCATAAAGTTTAAACCAACTTTTCTGACCAATAACACCATCAGGACTTAAGCCTTGACTTGTCTGAAAATTCTTAACAGCTTTGGTACTTTTAGCCCCAAAGTCACCATCAACAATAAGTCTTTCACCTAAAAAATTTAATAGAGCCTGTAGTTGTTTAACAGCTAACTGATCTTTTCTACCCTGTTTGATTGTCTTAGTAATTACATACATCCATAATCCTTTTTTACTATTTAGTAATTTTTTATCTTCTCAACCAATTTAAAATCATAAGCAATTTTTAAGATATACTCTTCAAAAGTAGTAATCCAAAAAAGTAAATCCCCATATCGTTCATATCCAATGTATAGCTTACTTTTAATTATACTGCTTTATTATTTAATGAATAAACTAAATTAGTCATAAAGTGAAGTTTCACTAAACTAATAAAAAATAAAAGGCTTACTATGGAAGAACTAAAACAAGAAATTATAAGTAGTATTGAAAATCATATTTTAGACATTGACCATAAAAACTATGCCTCTTTAATAGATGTATTAGGGCAACAAGCCGTTGAAAAGCTCTCTTTCTATTTAGAATCTGAACAAAAAGAAAAATTTAGTAGTTATTTAAAAGAGCTTATAGAGGAAAAGAAAGATATCCGATCAGCGCTTAAAAAGCTTTTTGAAAAACCAATCAGTAAAGATATTATTTCCAAAGACTTTGACCTAAGCATGAAAGAGGGAGAAACTTGTACCATTTTCTATGGAACAAATAGAGAGCCAAATAATAAAAATGACCTTACAGAGGGCTATGGAAATGAGCGTTCTACACAGCTTCGCTTAGGTTCTTGTCTTGTGAGTATTCCAAGTGAACGTACTAAAGGTCAAACAAAAGGCTCACTCTGGCAAAAAATTATAAATTTCGATGCCTCTTATGGTGACATACAAATTAAAACACCCATGGAGTATATAAAAGATGAATATTGGCAAAAAATATCAAGACTGTTAGCCCCTTTAGAACCTGAAGAAAAACAAGCTCTTATTTTTATCCATGGATTCAATACCTCTTTTGAAGAGGCAGCCATGCGAGCCACCCAAATCTCTGTCGACTTAGAACATAGTGGTATTACTGCATTTTTTTCATGGGCTTCAAAAGGTTCACCTCTCTCATATATATCAGACTCAGCAACAGTCCAATACTCTGAAAAACATCTAACAGAGTTTCTTACAGACTTCGCTAAAAATTCAGGAGCAAAACGTATCCACATCATTGCCCATAGTATGGGTAACCGTGCTTTACTTGAAGCTGTCAACCGAATTTGTAGAGAGAATCCAAACATTAAATTTGGACAAATCATCTTAGCTGCAGCAGATGTTGATGCTGATGTTTTTGAAGAACTCTCACATGCCTATAGCAAAATTTCTGAACAAACTACCCTCTACACCTCTAAAAAAGACAAAGCTGTAGGCATGTCCAAATGGCTACATTCTCACAATAGAGCTGGATTTACTCCTCCTGTTTGCGTGGTTCAAAATATTAACACCATTGAAGTGGAAGAAGAAGTCAACTTACTCGAACTCGGTCATGGTTATTTTTCCCAACACCAAAGCCTTCTAAAGGACATGCAAAAACTCATAAAATTTAACCTAGATGCCAATAACCGTGAAAAACTTCAACTTCAAAAAGCTAACTATCATAATCAATATTGGAAAATAAAAGGAGAGTAATAAAACTCTACACCTGTTTCGGACTCAAAACCAACTTCACTTTCAAATTCGCCGAAGCAGACCCTTTAGCCACAAAGACATTACCCTCTGCCGAAAAGCCAATGCCTATTTCAACTTCTGCTTTCTCTAATGTCACCTCTTGATTTAAGGCATTATAGGTGTTGATAACAGGCTGAACAGACTGCATGAGCATTTTTTCAACCGTACCCATAGAGCTTTCGACTTTAGAAACCATGTCATCACCCCCTGAAATCATCTCTATTTCACTTTCAGGGATTTCTACTTCCATCATCAGACCATTTTCTAGTTCTATTAATTTTTTTGACATTTTACTTCCTCCTTTTTGACCTATTCTACAGAGATTATACTTTACTTATAAATAAATTTTATATTCAGTCTTAATTATAAATTTAATATAAAGTTTTTATTTGTTACTTAATATTTTAAATATAAAATAACATCTCTAATTATGTATGGTTTAGGTATGGCTAAGGCTGCTCAACATCTACTACCTTTACTCCATTATTTTTCAGTAAATTACATAAAATTGTTTTAGGAAAATGTATAATAGATAATAGAAGGAGTCAAAATGTCGAATAATATTGTACATATTGAAAGTTCTAATAAAGACAATAAAAGCTTTGGAACAGGTTTTGTTATTGAAAACAATGAGCAAGGTACTTATATTTTAACTTGTAAACATGTCTTAGACTCTGTTCAAGATCCACGTATTGAGACTCATCCCATAGAAGTTATTGCCTACAGTGACTTTATAGATATGGCTATTATTTTTCTTCCTTCTGATGACTATAGTAAAATGTCTCTACAACTTAAGACCTGTAACAATCTAAACATCACAAGTATTGCTTTTAGTTCTTTTACAACCAACCTTATACAAAAAAGTACCATTCATGCGACCCTATTTGAAGACTTCATTGAACTTCATTCTACTGAGGATGATTCTTTTTATCTTATTAAAAAGATTAAAGCCAATGAAAACTATAGCTTCTCAAAAGGAAACAGTGGTGCTCCTATCATTTGTAATGAAACAGGAAATGTCATTGCTATGCTTTGTAACAAAGAAGGTCATACCATAGGCTATGCCTTGGGTGTTTCTAGTATTAAACGACTCTTAGCAAAACTACAGAAGAATGCTGAGTTAATGAAAGTCCATCAAAACTTTTACCTTAAGATGTCCTCTTTTAAACAAGAAGTGAATGCTTCAATTCAAATAAAAAAGAATCCTAGAAACAGATTCATCTTTAACATTGATGAGCTAAAAAAAGAAAAAAGTACTTTTATTAAATCGTTTAAAACGAAACTTTTCAAGCTGAAATACTTTTTACTTGGTATCCTCACAATGTTTGCACTTTATGGTGCCTATACTTTTTTTGCAACAGAAACCATTCACAACAAAAACTACTATGAAATTACAAACCTTCCTTCGCATGAAACGCTAAATGTAAGAGAAGGTGCTGGACAAGGTTACAAAGTTGTGTATGAGCTACTTCCAGATGCCAAGCAAATACTTGTAACACGTTGTAAACATAATGATGAAGGTACAAGATGGTGTCGTATCCGTTATGGAAATATAAAGGGTTGGGTACATTCATACTACATTAAAAAAGAGACAAGTGGAGACCCTCATTAATTAACAGTTAACTATTGGTTGTTCATGTGTTTATGTCTATGGTTTATAATACACTTATGAAAGAGATGAAACCTTTTTAACTCCTTTGACTTGTTTCATTTTTATGAGCTATACTCCCTCCTCCTTTGTATAAAAACTCTTAGCTCATATCTTTCTTTCATAATCCTTCAAAATTAAAAATAACCAA
>CACVAR010000168.1:7713-32270 GCA_902727905.1 uncultured Sulfurovum sp.
AAGAGATGAAACCTTTTTAACTCCTTTGACTTGTTTCATTTTTATGAGCTATACTCCCTCCTCCTTTGTATAAAAACTCTTAGCTCATATCTTTCTTTCATAATCCTTCAAAATTAAAAATAACCAACAAAGCAATTTATTTAAAATGTTTTTCAGCAATGTAAACTGAAAGAGGAATTTGTACCATATAGGCAAACATAATTGGTAGAAGCATGGAAACCCCAAAAGAACTTGACGAGAAAGTAGCAATAACCAATGCCAAAGTCAAGTAACGTGTAATACTATGCCAAAATGCTGCTCTCTCCTGTGCATTCTCTAAGTTATATACAAATTTAGATACTAAGAATGTTAAGGCATAAAAAACTACCACAGCCCCAAAAGCAATAAAAAAGAGTTCTGGTTCAAAGTCATAAATATCTATAAGCGTTTGTGAACCTTGTAAACCAAAAAGGTAGAACAAAATAATAAAAATACTAATATGCGAAATGTATTTTTGATAAGTTCCAATAAGTGTTACCAAGGGTTTAATAAGACGCACAACTCTTGAAGCAATCAATGGAATCACAATCAAAAGTATAACAACAGCTGATGCGAATCGTGTAACAGCTACTTCATTGTTATAAGAAGCATTAAAATAACCAGCTGTATACGTTGCAAACGCATGTAACATGAGTAAAGAAAATGAAATAAGTAAAAGATTAATAAACAAGAGTAAGAAACCAAAAGAAGTATCACCCTTTGACTTCTTAATCCAATGCATTACCATTCCTCCACCTGAGAGAACAGCTACTAAAAATAGTCCTGCTGTTATTCCAAAGTCACCAGTCGCAAAACCAATAATAAGCGCAATAATTGGGAATATGACATAATTAACCAAAATACCCTTTGCCATTACCATCTTGTGTTCCCAAACAAGTTTTACATGCATCAACTCAAACTTAAAAAGAGATGGCATAATAAGTGTTAGTCCAGCAAAAAGACATATGTTTGATGAAAAGATAAAGCCATCTGTATTTGCTCCATAAATAAACCCAAACAAGGCACCTAAAATAACGATTACAATTAATTGCATATTCATCCCTAATATTTTTTATAATGTAGAATTGTAACAAAAATATTATAATTACTATTTATGTATAATATAAATTCTAGTTATTACTATTCCCACGTTACAGTACTACGCAGCTATTATCCAGTTCTTGTTAAAGAACTTTATATCCTGTATTAACTTTTTCCAACTTACCCTCTTTAAGCAGTTTTTTAATATTACGTGAAAATGTTTCAGGAACCATTCCTAAGATGGAAGCAATTTCATATTGTTTTAAATCTAAACTCAATTTTGGGTTTTGTTGATAAAAGAAAAGAATTTTTTCCGAAGAGTTTGAAGCAATATTAAAATGAATATTTTGCTGTAATAAGTCAATCTTTTGAAGTAAAGATTGAATAATAGCCTTAGAAATATGTGGATGTGACATAAAAAGCTCTTCAAATTTTTCTAAATCTACTTTTAAAATTGCACCATCTGACTTAAAAGTTCCCGAAGAAGGTAAAGGGGTATGTCTAAGTGTTGCAGCTTCAGCCAAGAGTTTGTATCGGGTAAAATAGCCAATAACTATCTCATTTCCTTTATTGTCATGTTTAAAAATACTTACTATCCCATCAATGAGAATCATAAGTGAACCTGACACATCACCTTTTAAAAAAAGATTTGAATTCTCTTTGTATTTCACTATATAGGATATCTCTGTCAATGCTCTTAATTCAGTCTCATCTAAAGATGAAAACATACTTACTTCTTTGAGTATGGTAGTTATAGATTTATTTTGCATAAGAAGATTATATCATCAACTTTTTAACATGAGTAGATACCCAGCAAAGGTATCTAAATTATATAAAGTAGAAGCTTGCATTTTAATCTCTAAGCTGCGTAAAGTTCTTCTTCTTTAGCAATAAATACTTTTGATAAAAAAGCATACGCCTCTTCCCATGCCTGAACAACTTCAGGCGTTGCTGCATCACCTAGTACTTCTCCAATAGCGCCTATAAGTGCCTCACCTACCCATGGATAGTGCTTTGGTAAAATCTTAACCCCAACATGAATTTTTCCAACTTTTTCAATACCTTTTTGTAAAGCACCCAAGTTATCTATGTTGGCTGCATAGGCATAAACCATTGATGCTAGCTTCTTGTACTGATCAGGAGCTGCATTGGCAAAAAGATCTTTTGCTTCAGGATAATTGTCAAAAAGACGTCTATACATTACTTTAGTAATATCTTCACCATACTCTTTTAAAACAGGTGCTGTCGACTTAATAATTGCTTTTGTTTGTTCATTCATTTTGTATCCTTTAGTTTTGTGATACGGAAGAATAACGCAGAAAAAAAATTATTAAATTGACAATTATCAATAATCGGAGTAACTTACTCCGATTAAAAAACTATAGTGCCTCTTCGTCTTCTTCACCTGTACGAACACGAACTGTCTTTGCAATTTCAGATACAAAGATTTTACCATCACCAATCTTACCAGTATGTGCAGCCTCTTTAATAGCAGAGATTGCTTTATTTGCAAACTCTTCATTACTTACAACAATCTCTATCTTAACTTTAGGAATAAACTCAACAACATACTCAGCTCCTCTATAAAGCTCCGTATGCCCTTGCTGTCGTCCATAACCTTTCACTTCAGAGATGGTCATACCTTCGATTCCAGCTTCTACTAAAGCATCTTTTACTTCTTCTAGTTTAAACGGCTTAATAACTGCTTCAATTTTTTTCATTTTTATATCCTTTAAATATTATTCAAGATGAACCTTTTATTAAAGATTCATTCCCTTTTCACCATGTACTGACTCATCAAGACCATTATGTTCTGTCTCTTCATCAACTCTAGCACCACCTGTAAGTGCTGACGCAATGTAGTAAACAATAATTGTACCAATCAATGTCCATAGACCAACAACAACTACTGATTCAACTTGAACCCAAAACTGTCCCATTCTGTCTCCAGACTCTTTAAGAGGTCCATCCCATAGTAATTCTTTGTCGTTTAGTGCAAGGAAAGCCGTTGCTAATGCACCCCATAAACCAGCTAAGAAGTGAATACCAAATGCATCTAAAGAATCATCATAACCAAATATCTTCTTAAGTTTAACAACACCAAAGAAAGCAACAAATGAACCAACAATACCAAGAATAAATGCACCCGTTACATCAACAAAACCAGCAGCAGGAGTAATGGCAACAAGACCAGCAATAATACCTGAGGCAACCCCAAGAAGTGTTGCTTTTTTATACACAAACCACTCGATTAACATCCATGTTACAGCACCTGCTGCCGTTGCAATCGTTGTTGTAAGTACAGCAAGACCAGCAATAGCGTTTGCACCAAATGCAGAACCACCATTAAATCCATACCAACCAAACCATAATAACGCTGCACCTACAGCTGTTAAAATAATAGAGAAAGGTTTCATAGCTGTTGTGTTGTAACCAGCTCTTTTACCAATTAAGATAGCAAGAACAAGACCAGCTAAACCACCATTCATATGTACAACTGTACCACCAGCAAAGTCTAACGCACCAGCATCAAATAATAAGGCACCATCTCCACCCCATACCATATGTGTAATAGGAGCATATACTAAAATTCCCCATAATGCTACAACAACCATCCATGTTGAAAATTTCATACGACCAATTACTGAACCTGAAGCAATGGCAACTGTAATCGCTGCAAAAGTACCTTGGAATGCAATAAATACGTAAGTTGGGTAAGAACCAGAAAGGTCAGTCCAAGAAACACCTGAAAGCATTACATGGTTAAATCCACCAAATACATTTTGTAACATTGCATTTTCATTTGCACCAAAGGCAATTGAATAACCAGCAATAATCCATACAACAAATGCAAGTACAAATGCTCCCATAACCATTGTAAATGTGTTTAATGCGTTTTTAGATCGTGTCATACCTGTGTAAAAAAGTGCGAGACCTGCTGGTGTCATTAATAATACAAATGCTGTAGATACCATCATCCACGCTGTATCACCTGTGTTAAGTGTATCTTCTGCAAAAGCAAAAATTGGTAAAGCTAACAGAGTTAGCAGTGCTAGAAATTTATTTTTCATAAATCTACTCCTTTGAATTTTTATACTCAAAGTTTAACTTATATTTAACCATTTTTAAAAAAATAACTGTATAAAAAACATACAATTATTAATTTTATATAAACCCAGTTTTAATCAATGACCAATCCAAGTAGAATTATATTTAACACAAATGAAAGCGTAAAAAGTGTTCTGTAAAAAAGGATAGGCTGACGTTCTATTAAAGAGGCTTTCTTGTCAAAATAGGGTTTGACTTTTAGAGGGTTTGAAAGTTCAAACATCATTTCAGAGTAGTGTTTATACCGTAAGTCTGCCTCTTTCTCAGTTGCTCTAAAAATAATAGAATCAAGCCAGCTCGGAATATTTTTATTATATTTATTTAAAGCAGGAACGCTCTTAAATACAGGCGCTTGAAAAGGCTCTATCTCTCCATAAGGAAAAGCTTGTGTTAACGATTCATAAAGTGTTACCCCAATAGAAAATATCTCACTCGACTCATTAATACTGGCTCCTATAAAACGCTCTGGTGCTAAGTACGATGGTGTACCTGCATTGGAACTGATACTGTAAAGCTCTGTCATTGAACCAAAATCAATAATCTTAAAAACATTTTTAGCATGACGCTCACTCACCATAATGTTCTCTGGTTTAATGTCACCATGTACTAAGTCAAACTTCAAAAGGTATTGACTCATTTTTAAAAGCATTTTTGCAAGGTTAACAGTATCTTCGACCGAAAGCTTACGTTTTTTCAAATACTCTTTTAAATTAACCCCTTCAATCACTTGCATTACATAATAGCGATGTGAACGTTTTTTAGGAATGACTGTTTTTGGGAAAAAACCAGCCTTCAGCCGTTTAGCATTCCAAGCCTCTTTAACAAATAGATCAAAAATTATAGAGTTTTCTATGGCTTCAAGAGGAGCAAACTTTAAAACATACTGTTTACCCTTATTAGAACAGAGCCAAGTTCTGTCATTTTGGATAAGTGACTTCTCAAGTGCATAACCATCTATCGACATGCCAACTTCTAATACTTCAGGAATAATCAACTGTTGTTGCTTTAACACTTCAACTTGATCAATACCCAAAATATCAATTGTTATGGCTGTTGTGTCATCTGGTAAATTGTCTTCCATGAGTTTAGACGCTTGTTTAACCAAGTAATGCGCACCATTTCCAATGCCATTTTCAAGTCGATTATCACTCATAACGTTATAAAGTCCATCAGAGCAGAGTAAAATCTTATCTTGAGCATTAATAATATTTTCAAAATAATAGGGTTCAACCTCTGTATCTATCCCTATGGCTTGAGTCAAAACCCCTTCATAACCCTTTTCGTTCATACTATGATCATCAGAGAGTTGCGTTAAAACCTCATCACGTTTCAAATAAACACGACTGTCCCCCACATTCGCTCCATAGAGTCGGTTTCCTTCTATAATGACCATACTCAAGGTCGTCACCAGTTCAGGTCGTTCATAATTTACCATAGACTCTTCATATAAAATGGCATTGATAGACTTAATAAATATTTTAATAGACTTCTCAATACTCCAAGAGAGAGGACGATTTTTAAAGTTACTCATAAGATGTGTAGTAACACGTTTCGCAGCTTCAGCACCTTCATCAGCAGAACCTACCCCATCACAAACAATGGCAATACTAAGATTAGAAATCGTTTTTACATCAAAGTAATCATCACCTGTTAACTGCTTACCCTTAGCAAGGGAAAAACCCGAAGTCTGAATAGTCTGTTTACTCATCTCTTATAACCTCTTAGTAGGATATTTCTATATTATAAATAATTTTTGATAACGTTAAGCCACGTATCTGTTCATCTTTTAAAGATTACATTTTCTATTGGAATTTATTAGGTAGTTTGGACAGGCAGACGGTCAGACTAAAACGTTATTAAAAGGAGGATTAACTTAGTCAGGTTATCAGAGCAGCGATTACATCTGCCTGTACAAAACACCTATATCGGTTAAAGAGACAGCTAAACAGAAAATGTGAAAAACCCTTATCTGTCTCTTAAAGCCATTCTATAAATTTTCATCTAAACTTATATAGTGATAGTATAAAGTAATTTTAATTATTAATATACACTATACTGATTAATTTTTAATCAATTGACTGTCTACTCATCCTCCTTTGCAAACTTCTCATAAAGAAAGCTCAAAATCGCTTCTCTACATCGGATATACTCTTCATCATGTTGTAACTCAACCCGTTTTCTAGGACGTTCTAAGTTCACTTCAAGAATCTCACCAATCGTTGCTTCTGGACCATTCGTCATCATGACTACTTTATCACTTAACAACACAGCTTCATCAATGTCATGGGTAATAATAATGACCGTATTTTCAACACTCTGCTGAATACGCATAAGATGCTCTTGTAAGTTGGCTCGAGTTAATGAATCCAAAGCACCAAAAGGTTCATCCATCAAAAGCACTTCAGGATTAATGGACAATGCTCTAGCAATTCCAACCCGTTGTTTCATTCCCCCTGAAATTTCACCGGGCATTTTGTCTTTGGCATGGTCTAAGTTAACCATAGAAACATACTTCTCTACTCTTTCTCTAAGCTCAGCAGAGTTAAGTTTTGGCATTACTTTTTTAACAGCCATCTCAATGTTTTCATACACACTTAACCAAGGAAGTAAGGAGTGGTTTTGAAAAACAACAGCCCTCTCTGGTCCCGGTCCAGTAATCTCTTTTTCATTAAGAACAATCGACCCTTCTGTTTGTAAATCAAGACCCGATATCATATTGAGCAGTGTTGATTTACCACAACCACTATGCCCAATAATCGAAATAATCTCATTCTTTTTAATCTCTAAATTGACATCCGTAACAGCAATATAATCATCTTTTCCTGGAATAGGAAATCTTTTCTCAACATTTTTAAGACTTAAGAACTGGCTCATTATGATCTCCCTTTTTTTGTATAGTCAAAATAGTCAGCGATTTTTCCCATCGCAACATCTAAAATAAATCCAACCAAACCAACAATGATAATACCAATGATGATGTTGTGGTATGCCAAGTTATTGTACTCATCCCAAATCCAGAACCCAATACCAATTCCCCCAGTTAACATCTCAGCAGCAACAATGACTAACCAAGCGATTCCCAGTGAAAGACGCATCCCTGTAAAGATAAACGGTACAGCCACAGGTAAAATAATTTGCACCACTTTTTCCATTGGTGTAAACTGTAATACTTTGGCAACATTCATGTAGTCTTCATTCACTGAACGTACACCCAATGCCGTATTAATAATAATTGGCCAAATCGACGTGATAAAAATGGTTGAAATCGCTGTTAAGTTAATATCTTGGAAGATAAAAAGCAACAAAGGTAACCATGCCAAAGGAGAAACAGGTTTAAATATCTGAATAAACGGATCAAAAGCATATTGAGCATTTTTACTCATACCAATAAGTAATCCTAAAGGCACACCCACAATCAAGGCTAAGGCAAAACCACCAAAAACTCTTTTGAGTGATTCCATAATCTGCCAAAAGAGTCCCTTGTCATCCACGTTTTCTACATAAAATGGATCCGATAAAACACCAACGATATCATCTCCCTCAGCGTCCACTCCCCCAAATGCAGCAACATACGTGTCACTTGGTGTGGGAAAGTCTTCAACCACATGAGCAATTCCAGACCAAACTTGAATAATAACTACTAGAACTAACAATGGTAAAACAATCCGTTTTACTAACTCTCTATTCATATCTTTCCTTTTAATTTTACTGAACACCTACTCCTTGTTCTTATAGGTACCTAACTGAGAATACTTAGGTACTTATAAAAACAACAACAATCATCTTAAATAGAGGATTGTTGACTGATGCTTCTAAAGTTATTTTTTAGTTACAAACTTAGGATCAGCACATCCAGCTGGTCCATAAGGACAAACATATTCAGGTTGTTTTGTCTCAATTGTCCAATTATTCTCTTTGAGTAAGGCTTCTTTAGTCACTTTTGAGTTAACCACGGTAAAGTCATAAATATAATCAACAGCTTTATTTGGATCCCAAACTTTTCCGTCAATAAACTTGTTGTACTCATCCACACCATCTTTTTTCCAAGCACTTGGTGGTAGGGTATATCCAACCTCTTTGGCTACCTCAGCAAAAAGGTCTGGTCTATAGACTTTTTCAATGGTCTCTTTCATGTTAACAGGCTTATCAAGTTGACCCCATCGGTACATTTGCGTAATGAACCACATACCGTGAGAGTAGTAAGGGTACGCTGCATAATAGTTGGCAAAAACATTAAACATTGGGTTTGAACTGTCTACCCCTTTGTTATAAAGAAACGTACCTGACATTGATTTTCTAAGTACAGACTTTGGTGCTTTTACATAATTCTTTTTTGCTAAGTAACCAATCGCTTCTTCTCTGTTTTCCCAAGAAGCATCCAGCCACATTTGAGCTTCAATCACAGCTTTCATAACAGCTTTTGTTGTCTCTGGATACTTCTTTACAAAATCAGCTCTGGCTTGAAGTACTTTTTCAGGATTGTTATTCCAAATGTCATAGTTCGTCACAAGAGCAGAACCTTTACCTTTAAGTACAATTCTTGAGTTCCAAGGCTCACCCACACAGTAACCTTCAATGTTCCCAGCAATTAAGTTTGATGGCATGGTTGGGGGAGGAAAAGGTTTAATGGTACAGTCAGTATCAGGCACAATTCCAGCCGATGCCATCCAGTAACGTAACTCGTAATTATGGGTTGACACAGGGTGAACCATCCCAAAGCTAAGAGGTTTATACTTGTCCCCTTCAGCTTTGTGTTTTGCATCAATGTACTTTTTAAGACTGTCAGCCGTTACAGGTCTGGTTGTTTTGTCCAATCCATACTTTTCCATCTCTTTAATAATGTCATTACCATACGTAATGGCATTACCATTAAAGTCTAACGATAAAAGTGCTTGTAAATGTGCATCCCCATTAATCCCTAAAGTTGCAGCAATTGGCATACCAGCTAAAGCATGTGAAAAGTCATACTCTCCAGAAATTACTTTTTGTTGAATCCCTGGCCAACCACCCCCCTCTTTGGCAACGTGTACATTCAGTCCATGCTTCTTAAAAAACCCCTTCTCCTTTGCAATCACCAATGGTGCACAATCTGTCAAAGCAATAAAACCAATTTTCAAATCAGTCTTTTCTGGTTTTGCCAATGCAATGCTTGTCAGTACTGAAACAGCAAGACCTACTTTAAACATTTTTGTTAACATTCTTTCTCCTTATTTTTACATTAAGATTTTGTTATGAGACGATTATATCAAATTTTATACAAGTTTTTTAAAATAAATTGTATGTTTTTTATACAATAAAAACTTAAAAATACATAAAATGTATAATATTAGTTATTATTAATTAATCCCATAATATGCATTAATAGTTATAATGAAGCTCTTCAATACCTTAACGTTACATTAATGGACAATATGATACAAAACAATAAGAAGATAAAAGAGGCTTATCAATGCAAGTAAAATCAGTATGTGGCTATTGTGGTGTAGGATGTGGTATTCAATTTGATACACAACAACTCATTGGAGATATTAGTTATCCTATCAATGAAGGAAGCCTTTGTTCAAAAGGTGTTTCCGAATTGGTGAGCATTCAAACCGAAACCCGACTGTTACGTCCTGTGATGCGAAATCATATTCATGAAGCCTATACTGTTAGCTCGTGGAAAGAGAGTATTCATAAAATCGCAACAGCCCTAAAACAAGCACCCAAAGAAAAAATAGGCTTTTACCTTTCAGGACAGCTCCTCACCGAAGATTATTATGTTGCGAACAAATTAGGCAAAGGTTTTATTGGGACAAATAATGTGGACAGCAATAGCCGAACCTGTATGGCAAGTGCTGTCACTGCGCACAGCAAAGCCTTTGGCATTGACTATGTTCCTGTCCGTATGCATGACATTAAACATACCGATTTACTTATTTTGGTGGGGGCAAATACAGCTGAAGCCCATGTGGTCTTTCACAATCAAATTATTAAAGCCAAAAAAAGAGGTCTAAAAGTCATTGTCATTGACCCCCGTTTTACCACCACAGCTAAGATTGCTGATTTACATTTACCCATTAAAGTCGGCAGTGACATTGACTTGTTTAATTTACTCGCCTCCCATATTATTGACGAAGACCTCATTGACCATGCATTCATAGAATCATCGGTCAATAACTTTACGCTCTTAAAAAATAAATTTAAACGCATTCCCAAAACCAAAATGCTTAAACGCACAGGCTTAAGTAAAGGACAATTTCAAGCATTTTGGGAGCTTTTTAAGTCACATGAAAACATCATTTCAGCATGGACAATGGGACTCAACCAATCCACACAAGGCGTTGACAAAAACCTTTCCCTCATTAACATTCACCTCCTTACAGGTAAAATCTTTAAAAGAGGCAATGGGCCTTTTAGCCTCACAGGACAGCCCAATGCCATGGGAGGACGTGAAGTGGGTGGACTCTCTACCATGTTGGCTGTACATTATGGGTTTGACAAAAAATCCATTAAAAAAGTTTCAGAGTTTTGGCAAACCGACAAAATTAATCCCAATGTAGGACTCACAGCCACCGAGATGATGCGTGCAAACTTAGACGTACTCATTATTTGTCATACCGATCCTGTCTATCATTTACCCAACCGTCATCAAACCGAAGCACTGATTCAAAAAATTCCTTTGGTCGTAGAGATTAATGCTTATGACAACTCTGAAACCTCAGACTTTGCACACATTAAACTACCAGCTGCTCCTTGGGGTGAAAAAGAAGGCACCCAGACCAATATGGATCGTGCCATTACCAAGCAAATGAAACTTACCCGTACTTCCATAGACTGTAAACCCGATTGGGAAATTTTTCAACTCATTGCACAAGCTTTGGGACATAAAAAAGCCTTTAACTTTCAAAATCCTCAAGAGATTTTTGAAGAATTTCAAGCCATGTGTCGCCTTAACCCTCATCTGGATATTTACAATGCAAACTATAAAACTTTAAGTGAGTCCCCTTTTGTTTGGGGTGAAGCCATTCGCAAAGAGCGAAAGTTTTTTACCAAAAACCAAAAAGCCAATCTCCATTTTGTGGAGAACCGTCTTATTAGTGAAAAAACTTCTTTGGAGTACCCTTTTATTTTGTTAACAGGACGCACACGTGATCAATGGCACTCAGGTACGAAAACAAATCTCCCAAAAACCCTCTTGCATCATAAAAAACTCAACTTTTGTGAAATCCATCCCAACGATGCAAAGCGCTTAGCGCTAAGAACAGGTGATGCCATTAAAATCATGTCCAAACAAGGTGAAATAATAAGTGAAGTTTTAATTACGGAAAGTATTCGTGAAAAGACACTGTTTGTGCCCTTAAGTCATCGAAAAATAAACTATTTAACCAACAGTTTACTCGACAGTGAGTCCATGGAACCTGACTACAATCACACCCCGGTGCGAATAGAAAAAGTCAAACCCTAGACCAATAAGGTGAAAAGCTTCACCTTATTTTTGGAAGAAAGAATCTCCTTAGATTCGTCCACCAGCTTGAACTCCCCAAGTAGTTCTCCATCGTGTTTTAACTTTAGACAGACCAGCTAAAGCAATAATAACAACAGCTGCAAAGATTAAGAACCCTGCTGTGTATCCATCAAAAGTACCTTTTGACCAACCCAGTGTCTTAATAAGTGCTGTACCACCAAGACCACCAGCTGCACCAACGATTCCTGTCATAATACCAATGTCTTTACCAAAACGTTGAGGAACCAATTGGAACACAGCACCGTTCGCCATACCAAGGTTTGCCATAATAAAGAAAAGCACAAAAATAGCCACAAAGAAAGGTAACTCAACGGTTGCAATAACAATTGCTAAAAGAGCAACCGTTCCATAGAAGAAGTAAAGTGCTTTAATTCCCCCAATTCTATCAGCGACGGTTCCACCTATTGGTCGTAAAACAGCCCCTGCAAAAATACACAATGCCCCAAAATAACCAGCAACAACTTTAACATTTGGCTCATCCAAGACATCCAATCCAAAGGCTTCCATGTCAACACTGTAGGTGTTCATCAAGTAAACTTTCATGTACCCTGCAAATCCAACAAATCCACCAAAACTAATGGCATAGAAAAGGTTAAACCACCAAGTATCTTTGTCTTTGAGTAATTTTCCATAATCTTTTAACTTCTTAGGTCTGGCTGTGTAAACAGTTGCTGGTGCATCTTTGGCTAAGAAAAGGTATGCCACAAAAGTAATGATTGCCATAACAGCACCCACTAAAAATACAGCTTCCCAACCCCAAACTTCAGCAATTTTTGGTGCAAAAAGGAAGTCAATCACAACCCCAATGTTACCAGCACCAGCAATACCAAGCACAACTCCCTGAAGCTTAGGTGGATACCACTGACCAGCTTGTGGTAATGCTACAGCAAATGAAGCTCCAGCAAAACCAAGTCCAAGAGCAACAATAAGCAATTGATTGTAGGTAATGGTACTCCCTAAAGTATAAGCCATTAACAACGCACCAATAACCACTAACTGTGATACCAACGCCGTTTTCTTAGGTCCAAACTTATCAACCCCAAATCCTAATAAAATTCTTAGAATCGCTCCTGACAAAATTGGAAGTGAAAGCAAGGTTGCTTTTTCTCCAGCTGTCATAATATGTCCAGTTAAAGCCAACGCTTCCGAAATTTCGGTACTCAATGGACCCAACATTGTCCATACCATGAAACTCATGTCAAAATAAAGAAACGCCATGAACAAAGTCATTCCATTCCCCTGTCCTTTTAATGCTTTAAATCCTGCCATACTAACTCCTATTCGTTTAAGTTATAAGAATAATAACATCTATTAGGCACTAATGAATCTTTTAATTGTTTATTTTTTAACCAAATTTTTCTTATTTTTACATATATTTTATTCATATAGCTAGGGAAATGTTTAATTATTATACATATTTTTGGAGATCTATTCTTAATATTACATTATAATGCCTTATTAACGAAAATTCATCTATAAAGGTCTTTTATGAGCATTTTAGAAACAGCATTTAACAACCGAAATAAAAAACAAAACAAAGTAGAAGCTACTAAAATTCTCAAGTTACCCATGGATGTACATTCAAAACTTCAAGAAATTTCAGCTGCAGGCTATGAAGGTTTAGCCAAAGAAGATTCTGCTTACTTTCTAAAATGTTTTGGACTTTTTGACAAAAAAGAAGACTTTATGCTTAGGGTTCGTATTCCCATTGGTCAGCTGAATAATGAGCAAGCCATCCGTATTGGAGAGGTAGCCAAAAAATATGGAGATGACTACATCGACCTTACCACACGTATGCAAATAGAGCTACGTTATCTACAAATTGAAGACATTGCTACTGTTTTAGAAGCGCTTAATGAAGTCGGCATTTCAACCTTCCAAACAGGAGTCGACAACCCTAGAAACACGGTTGCAGACCCACTAGAAGGGTTAGCTTTTGACAATATTATTGACGTTAGTCCCATTGTTGCAAAACTTCAAAGCATGGTTATAGAGAACCCAGAATGGATTTCTGTCTTACCTCGTAAATTCAACACAGGAATTTTAGGCTCCATGTCAAACTCTTGTAATATCTTTGGACATGATTGCTGTTTTGTCTTAGCCAATAAAGAGGGAGAATTTGGATTTAATGTCTACTTAGGTGCAAGAGTTGGTATCCAAGCACAAGATGCCAATGTTTTTGTAAGTGTAGACGAAGTTCCAAGCTTCTACTTAGCCCTTTTAGAAACCTTTAAAACCTTCGGTTACCGTGACAACCGTAACAAAAACCGTCTCTACTTCTTACTGAAAGATGTTGGTATAACAGCACTTATAGACGAAGTTAAAAAACGTGCCAACCAAGAGTTTAACACAGCTGGACAAACGTTAGTACAATCACAGAACATCGCTCTTGGAGCCAACAAAGTACTACAACGTAATGGACAATATGCGAATAAAGTCATTATTCCTTCAGGAATCTTTTCAGGAACTGACCTTATTGAACTCGCAGAGAGTGCCAAAAGTTTTGGTTCAGGTGACTTACGCTTAACTTATGATCAAAATATTTATGTTGTTAACATTGACAAATCAGCCCTAGAAAATTTTGAGTCAAGTAACATTTACAAAAAATATGCCCAATACAACAACATCTACTTCAATGATATGATTGCTTGTGCAGGAACAAAAACCTGTTCATTTGGTGTCATCCCCAACAAACCTGATGCCATAGCAATGGCAAACTTTTTAAAATCTGAAGTTGCCATAGAAAGTGGTGTGGTACGTATGAACTGGTCAGCCTGTCCAAAAGGTTGTGGTGTTCATGGCATAGCTGACATTGGGCTAGAGGGTTGTAAAGCCAAAGATGAAGAAGGAAACAAAGTAGATGGTGTTCACATCTTCATGGGTGGTAAAATCACACGAACAGCCACAGAAGCTAAACTATTCCATAAAACCCTACCCATTACTGAAGCCAAGTATCATATTAAATACCTCTTGGAAGTATATGCTGAGTTTAAAGAGCGAGGAGAAACTTTTGAGACTTTTGAGAGCCGATACTTCTCTGCTAACTACTCCTACCAAGCCCTAAGCTTTTTTACAAAAATTAACTACATTTTAAATGACAAGCTAGACTTAGACATTCACTTTAAACTGGAAAAAGAACCCAAAACTTATAAAAAAGAGAATTTGGAAATCTTTGATTTTGGGCTTAAACTTTTTAAACTCTTAACCAATGAAAAACGTTATGTAGCTGTTGAGAACTTTGAACCTGTCTTAGTTCAGGCACGTAAAATTACACGTGATGAAGTTACAAGCTTAAACCCTAACGTCCCTAAAAAGCTTAGTGAAGTGATTTATATGATGACTGATAATAATAAAAAAACGAGAGCTGCTGTTTTTTCTGAGTTATTGTTGGCTTTGAAAGGGGTTTAGAGTAGCAAAATCCTCTTTATGCTATAATAAAATTAATTAAGCATAAGGAAACCCATCATGACAACACAACGAATACAATTAGATATTAGCAATGATGTTTTTGATAAAGTTATGTTCTTCTTAGAGAATTTACCTAAAAACCTTGTCCGTATTTCTAGTGAGCAAACAACTACAGAGCCAGAAGAATCACAATTAAAAAAATTTCACTCTTTAATTAATAAATCAAATAATAAAACAAAATTAACCATGAAAATCGCAACAGATACCAGTGAGATGAGTAACGATGGTTTATTTTGATACCAATGTACTCATCTATGCTTTTTCAAAAAATGTAGATAATGAGGAACAAAAAGCTCTTTCTATAAAGTTGGTAGAAGAAGCGATAAAGAGCAATACTTTAATAGTCTCAGAATTAATACTTTCAGAATTTGCTTTTATTTCTAACAAACTCAATGAAAACAAAAGTGAAATTGATGATAATTTAGAATTTTTATCAAGCTATCTAAAATTATCTGATTATTCTATTCATCAAAGAATGTTAGAAATACTAAAAGAAACGAGTCTTTATATTAGCTCATTTGATATTTATCATTTGGCTTTTGCTGAATACTACAATGCAGAATTAACTACGTTTGATAAAGGCTTTAAAAAGCTTTTGGATATATCTAAGGCTAATATTGTGGTGGAGAAATAAGAAATTTAAACTGACGTTTAGGAACAAATTAAATTGTAATAAAAGGGATTCATTTTTATACACACTTTACAAGACATAAAAAATAAAGCTTGGATAAATACTATCCAAAAAATAAAAGTAGCTATCTATGCGTATTCAATCTTTTGAAAGTTAATACTAATTAAGTTAAAAACTCACTTGCCTAAAAAGCATACAACCCAATTCACCAACATCGGATGTTTTTGACTATAATAGACAAGATAATTATGAGGAACTCATAGCCATGAAACCAACTCCTTTAGACTCATTTCTAAACCACAAAGCAGACACAGGAATGCAATGTGGTAACTACAGCATCGATGTGCCAGAGCTAAAAGAGGGTGAACAGTTTCGTTTTCATTTTGATGCTACCGTTTGTGTGGGTTGTCACTGTTGTGAAACAGCCTGTAATGAACTGCAAAACAACCCAGCCGACATCAAGTGGCGACGTGTGGGGGAAATGGAAGGGGGCATGTTTCCAGATGTGTCTCAACTGTTTAACTCCATGTCCTGTAACCACTGTATCGAGCCTGAATGTCTTACGGGTTGTCCTACCGAGTCTTACATCAAGTTTGAAGAGAGTGGTATTGTTTGGCATGATGATGACTCTTGTATTGGTTGTCATTACTGTACATGGAACTGTCCTTATGAAGTACCCATTTTTAACCCTGACCGAGGCATTGTCACCAAGTGTGATATGTGTCATGACAAGCTTGACGTTGGTGAAACCCCTGCTTGTGTACAAGCCTGTCCAGCAGGAGCCATTGAGATAGAAGCTGTACATAAAGAAGAGTGGATAAAAAATGACATGGAAAAAGAAGGAGTAGCCCCTCTTTTACCTGATGTAGACATTTGTAAACCAACTACCCGTTATACCTTGCCTGAAAACATGCCTGACTTTAAACCAGCCGATGAACATATACTCAAACCAGCCCATGCTGAATTGCCTTTGGTTTTTATGACCGTTTTAACCCAAGTCTCTTTGGGTGCATTTTTTGCCCTCTTTTTAGGACAGCTTCTCTTTTCATTGGGTTTCAATTTACCTGAACCAACATTGTCAATGGCAATGGTTGCCCTCATTCCTTCAGCCATTGGACTGCCTCTTTCTGCGTTACACTTAGGTCGCCCCATACTTGCCATGACAGCCATGAAAAACTGGCGTAACTCTTGGCTCTCACGTGAAGCCATAGCCTTAGGAGCCTTTACAGCATTGGCTTCGGTTGTTGCACTCATGTACTATTTAGACATCAAAGGGTTTGCCCTGCTCCTTGTAGAAGCCATTACCCTTGCCTTAGGTATCTTTGGTATTTACGCACAATCCATGATATACCGTGTAAGAGCCAGACCAGCATGGAACCGACTCTCAACCACTAAAAGATTTTTTGGTTCAGCCTACATTGGTTTCTTACTCATCTCCTTACTCCTACTTATAAACGCTGGAAGCTCAGGAGCCATGGTACTTTTAGCTGTTTCACTCTTAGCAGGAATGGGTCAAGTCCTTGTCATCTATGAAGAAATACTCTTCTACCGTCACCTTGACAAAGAAGATACTTTATATTATCAGCTAAATCGAACACGTACTCTACTCACTGAACATTTTGGAAAAATCAAAAAGCTAAGAGTCTACTCACTACTACTTTCAGCCTTAGCTTTACCCATGTTAGCCATTTTATTTACAGCCAGTGGCTTAGTCAGTCTTGCCATTAGCTCTTTGGTTTTAGCCATTGTTATTGCGTTGGGTTCGGAGTTAGCAGGACGGTATTTATTTTATAGAACGGTTGTTCCTTTGGGATTAGCTGGGAACTTTTTTTCTGGGAATCAGAGGGGGTAAAAAATATCAGCTCATAAATTTTAATCAATTTTTGATATACTAAATAAAAGAGCTATAGGTTAAGAATGAATTACAATTTTGAATGGGATATTAATAAAGCACGTACAAACCTTACAAAACACAAAATCAGTTTTGAAGGTGCTACCTCTGTATTTAAAGATAAACAAGCTATCTCTATTTCAGATGAAGAACATAGCAATAATGAAGAGCGTTGGTTAACCATAGGTATGGATGAAGTTACTAGAACTTTAGTTGTGATTCATACTTATATTTCTATAAATGAAAATAATGCGAATATTCGTCTTATTTCGGCGAGAAAAGCAACCAAAAAAGAACAACAAATCTACAAAGAAGGATAGAAAATGAAAGAAGAATACGATTTTTCAAATGGAGAACGAGGAAAGTTTTACAATAAAGATGCTACATTTAATCTACCTATCTATCTTGAACCTGAGATAGAAAGCTTTGTGGCTCAATTAGCCAAAGAACAGAAAAAAAATATTAGTGAAATTGTAAATGCTTTACTTTTTAAAGATAAAGAATTAATTGAGCTTATGCGTATACGGTAAAAATATGATATATTTAAAAAAGATAAAACAGAATATCTTCTTTCTTTTTCTAAAAATCGACAACGTTTATTAAATTCATTAGGCAATGCAAGAGCAGAAAAATTTTCAAAAGGGGAAAAAACTTGTTAAAGGACACTACAAAAATAGATACAAAGTATGATGATAGTTTTATCAATGAACTGAAACTACCTTGGTTACCATGGGTTGGTATAAACTTTCATATAAGTAATCCAAAAGTTATAATTCTTGGAGAAAGTACATATAATTGGAACCCTGATGATAAAAAGATAATGAATCGAATTAATAATAACAATCATTTGAGAGTTCTACATCAAAACCACGCAATTAATCCAAAGAGTAAAAGTAGATATGTCAGAAATATTGAACGAGCAATTTTTAATATTAAAACACCTCTCTATGAAAATAAACTAAACCTTTGGAATTCTGTCATTTATCATAATCTTGTTCTTAGATACATGCCTACAATAAAATCTAGACCAACTTACAAAGATTATATCATTGGTTGGAAAAAATATTTACATTTAATTAATTTACTAACTGTTGACGAATGTTTAGTGTATGGATTAGAATCAAAAAAATATAATGCTTTAATAGCAGTGTTAAAAGAAAATAATATTGAATTTCAATATAAGAAGTTATTAACAAAAGTAGGACGAAGCTATCCAAGAATTATTGAATTTAGAATAAATAATTTAAAACATAAGGTACTATTTATTCGTCACCCTAGTTCACACTTTAGTTGGGAAAAATGGGGAGAAATAATTAATGAGAATCTTTCTTTACAAAACTTTTTAAATTAAAGGTCATTTATCCTTATAGATATCAAGAATAATATTCCCATCTAAAAAAACTCTTTTATAATTCACGATTCGCCTTAGTAGCTTGAATTGAAAAATCTGTCAATAATCCTGTCGCTGAACCATCAATTGCATTAAAAGCTTCCATACGTTTTTTTACTTTTATCTCTTTATATCGTTCCTCTATCATCTCTTGAACCAATGAAGTCATAGATTGTTTAGTCTCTTTAGCTAACTCTTCAAGATATAGAGCAATATTTTTATCAAATACAAAATTTTTTCTTACAGTCAGTTCCATAAATAAACTCCTTTATGTAAAAATTATTATGTATTTATATTAACATAATAAAACTCTCCTGTCAACTGCGTAAAATTCATACAAAGAAAGCAAATAATAATTATAAACTTTCACTATAATGAATCCAATTATGGTCATAAGAGGCGAAGCATGTTCACAAAGGTAAAAGACTTTTTAGGTCTAGACATCAAAACAGACAAATACAAAAAAGTAGATAATGCCATGTTTGGTAAAATCTCCAACTTCAAAACTCCAGATGAATGGGTACGAAGTACTTGTGGTTACTGTGGTGTGGGTTGTGGTCTGTACATTGGTGTGAAAGATGGACGACCTGTTTATACCAAAGGTGACCCTGCTCACCCTGTAAGTAAAGGAACACTTTGTCCAAAAGGAATTATGGAACATGAGATGGTCAACTCCTCTAACCGTATTCCTGAACCTCTGATTCGTAAAGAAGGTGAACTTCAAGCCGTAGAATGGGATGAAGCATTTAAACACACAGCTAACCAGTTTAAAGCCATTCAAGAAAAACATGGAAAAGGAGCTGTTGCGTGCATCTCTACAGGACAGTTTTTAACCGAAGACTTTTACACCCTTGGTAAGTTTGTACAGCTTGGACTTGAAACCAACAACTACGATGGAAACACAACGCTATGTATGGCTTCAGCCGTTATGGGTTACAAACAAACCTTTGGAAGTGATGGGCCTCCAGCTTCCTATGAGGACTTTTCTCATGCTGATGTTATTATGCTTATTGGGGCAAATATTGCTGACAACCACCCTATTTTAAAACTGCACATTTCTAAAAACAAAAGTATTACAGGCAAAGAGCCAACCATTATTGTGGTTGATCCACGTTTTTCTAAAACAGCGAACATGGCAGATATTTTTGTGCCTCTGAAACCTCGTACCGACTTAGCACTCATCAATGGTTTATGTTACATCATTTTTGAGCAAGGTTGGGAAGATGAAACGTTCATTAAAGAGCGAACCACAGGCTACAGAGAGTTTAAAAAACACATTATGGCATCCTATCCTCCTCAAGAAGTGTCCAACATTACGGGCATTGAGGTAAAAGAGTTGTACCGTATTGCCAAGGTGTATGCCACAGCTGACAAAGCCATGTCGGCTTGGACAATGGGAGTAAACCAAAGTACCATGGGAACGGACACCGTTTCAGCCATTTGTAACTTAGCCCTTATTACAGGAAACCTTGGAAAAAAGGGAGCTGCTCCTTTCTCCATCACTGGGCAATGTAATGCCATGGGAACACGGGAGTTTGGGTTTACTTCATCCATTCCAGGTTACCGAAACTTTGCCTCAGACACCGACAGAGCCATTTTTGCAGACATTGTGGGTGTACCGACTGAACTGGTTCCTACCAAAAGAGGTTATGCTTATCCACAGATTATTGATGCCATTGACCGTGGGGAAATTAAAGCGCTTTGGGTTACAGCCACCAATCCACTGGTAAGTTTCCCCGACCAAGAACGCTTGCGTAAAATCTTTGCGAAACTGGACATTTTGGTCGTACAAGATGCCTTTATGTCGGAGACAGCCCAAATAGCCGATGTTATTTTTGCAGCAGCCACATGGTCGGAAAAAGAAGGGGTTTACACCAACTCTGAACGCCGTTGTAACTACGCCAAAAAAGCCGTTGAACCTTTGGGTAAAACCATGAGCGATGCCAACATTGTGATGGAGTTCTCCAAACAGTTTGAAGGCAAACATGAACTGCTCTTTAAAAACTTTCACTCCAGTAAAGATATTTTTGATGAAATCAAAAAAGTCAGTGAAGGACAACTCTGTGACTACTCAGGAATGAACTATGAAAAAATAGAAGAACTCGGAGGCATACAATGGCCTTGTAATGAAGCCTACCCTAAAGGAAAAAAGCGTCTCTACACCGAAGGCTTTGAGTGTAAAACTACGGATGGAAAAGCCAAACTGCTTCCTCTTGACTGGATGCCGTTAAGTGAACAGTACAATAACGACTTCCCAATGAACCTCAACACAGGACGAACCGTAGAGCAATGGCACACACGCACCAAAACCAAAAGCATTGCCCTACTGAACAACTTAGCTCCTGAAGCTTGGGTGGAACTCAACCCTAAAGATGCCGAAAAACTGCAAGTGAAAAGTGGTGACCGAATTAGCATGGGTTCAAAACGAGGGAAAGTTAAAGATATTGTGGTGAAAGTAACTGAAGTAGTTCGAGAAGGGGACTGTTTTGTGCCTTTTCACTTCTCGGAACAACTTATTAACAACCTAACCATTCCAGAGTTTGACCCAAAATCCTTTGAGCCAAACTTTAAACAGTGTGCTGTAAACATTTACAGTGAGGCTGTTCCAGAGGGGATAAAACAAGAAGAGATAAAAATATCTGGATCATTAGCAGAGCCTGTAGGTTCGATTTTATCGAACGAAAAGATTACAGAAGCTACTTATGAAAAGAATATTTAAATGTTCGATGAAATCGAACCTACGGCATTAAAAACCAAGGTAAACATGAAAAACAATACACTTCCTATTCTCTTAAAAAATCCCTCTATCCTCCTCATTGGAGGGGGAAACGTAGCCTTACAAAAAGCACAAGTTTTATCGCATAATAACATTGAGTTTAGCATTATTAGCCAAGATTTTAATGATGAAATCTTGAAACTTTGTGACAATATTCGACAAAAGAAATTTAAGCTAAAAGATATTGGGGAACATTCGATTATTATTGATGCGACAGGCAATGAGAAGGTTGCTAAAAAGCTTTTGAAATATAAAAAAACACATGATATTTTACTGAATGTCGTCGATGTTCCAAAACTGTGTGACTTTTATTTTATGGCACTCACTAAAAATAGACTCTTACAAATAGCCGTAAGTAGTAATGGTAGTTCTCCTACAGCAGCACAGTACTTTAGAGATGAATGTGAAGCATTGATTCCTGAAAATATTAGTGAATATTTAGAAAAAAAACAACAACAAAGAGACAATAACATGATAGATGTAGAAAAAACAAATGAAGAGTTAAAACAATTAACCAGTAAAGTATATTTAGTTGGATGTGGTCTGGGTGACCCTGACTTGTTAACTTTAAAAGCCTATAAAATCATTCAAGAGGCTGACGTAGTCCTACATGACAATCTCATAAGTGATGAAATCATGGCAGTCGTTCCTGAAGCCACGACTAAAGTCTATGTGGGAAAGAAAAAAGGACACCACTCAAAGTCACAACATGACATTCATGAGACGATTTTAAAATACACAGCCAAAGGTTTAACCGTAGCCAGATTAAAATCGGGAGATCCTTTCATCTTTGGTCGAGGTGCTGAAGAGTTACTCTTTTTAAATGAACACAATATTCCTTGTGAGGTGATTCCCGGTATCTCTTCATCTATTTCAGCTCCTTTGGTTGCTGGTATCCCTATTACGGCTAGAGACTATGCTTCTTCTTTTTCAGTTGTTTCACCTCATTCTAAAGGACATAGCCTTAACCTAACTTGGGTTCACTTACTTCATAAGGAGAGTCATACCGTAGTAGTCTTAATGGGCTTAAGCCGTATTCCTGAAATCATTGCTGAAACAAAAAAACAAAATGTGCCAAGTAACTTACCTTGTGCCATTATCTCTAATGCCAGTCGTCCCAACCAAAAAGTGGCGACTTGTACTTTAGAAACACTAGAAGAGGCATCAACAGATATGATTCGCCCTTCTATTTTGGTTTTTGGTAATGTAGTGAATGCTTTTTTGGATTAACTTAAATATAAGCCAAGATTTACAACATACTCGACTTAATGACCATGAGTTTCTGATTGCTCATCTCATCCATGGCATCAGGAATGCCACCTAGCCCAAGCCCTGAGTTTTTTGCACCTCCAAATGGCATCCAATCTACTCTAAAGGCTGTATGGTCATTCACCATTACAGCTGTTGCATTTAATTTTTTTACAGCTTTCATGGCGACATCAATGTTCTTAGTGAATATAGCAGACTGAAAAGAAACATCCAATGCATTCGCTCTAGCAATGGCTTCATCTATATCGTTATAACTATAAACACAAACAACAGGACCAAATACTTCTTGCGTAGAGACTAAGGCATCATTACTGGGATTGAGTAAAACAGTAGGTTCATAACAGACATCTGAAATACGTTTTCCACCTGTCAGAACTTGCGCACCTTTTTCTTCTGCCTCTTGTACCCACGCTTCCACACGGTTTACTTCGTTTGGATTAATGAGAGGACCTACTTCTGTTTTGGGGTCAAGTTGGTCACCCACCACAAGTTTTGAAGCATAAGCACTTAACTTTTGGGCTACCTCATCACAAATGCTTTCATGTACAAAAACACGTTGTACTGAAACACAAACTTGTCCAGCATGGTAGAACCCACCTTTACCAATAGCAGGAATAAGCTCGTCCACATCAGCATCTGCTTCAATAATAACAGGGGCTACACCCCCATGTTCCAGTGCTACACGTGTTCCATTGGCAACTTTAGAGTTTAAGTACCAACCTACTTTAGCTGAGCCTATAAAGGTTAAAAAATCTATTTTTGGAGAAGTCGCCAAGAACTCTGAACCTTCACGGTCACAAACAACAGCTTGCGCCCAACCTTTAGGTAGTCCAGCTTCTTCCAAAATCTCTACCAAGCGTACAGCTGACATGGGTGTTTGCTCTGAAGGTTTAATAATCACCGTACACCCTGCTGCTAAAGCAGGGATAACTTGATGCACAGCCAAATTAAAAGGATGGTTAAAAGCAGAAATAGCAGCCACCACCCCAATGGGTTCTTTCATGGTATATGCCATACGATTGACTGAACTTAGGGTATGACCCATAGCAATCTCTCTACCTTCACCTTTACCCATCTCTTCTATGGCAAGTTGTACACCGTTAATAGCACGGTTCACTTCAACTTGTGAATCCATCCATGGTTTTCCCCCTTCACTGGCACAAAGTTTAGTTAGTCCTTCTACATCTGACTTCATAATCTCAATAACTTTTTCAAAAATAGCCACCATTTTATATTTTGGCAAGCTATCTCTTTGGGTATCAAAAGTCTCTCTTGCCAAAGTTATGGCTTCTTTAACCTCATTAAGTGAAGAGGCTTTGACTTCACCCACCACATGTCCATCAAAGGGTGATGTTACTTCTATATTTTTCATTTTTATACCAAACAAGATTTATTTTTTAATAGTTCATTTAAGATACTATGATTAAGCGAATAATCAACGGCTAAGTCAATTAAATG
>CACVAR010000169.1 GCA_902727905.1 uncultured Sulfurovum sp.
CTTTCAAAACCTATTGATGTTGTGGAGTTAAGATTTAAAGTAAGTAACCTTTTAAAATTAAAAAAATTTAATGACCTACAACAACACTTTAACCAACGACTGGAAGAAGAAGTTGCTAAAAAAGAGAAACAACTTAAACAATTTGTACAAATAGAACAAGAACTTCAAATGGCTCGTGAAATTCAACAACATCTTATTCCTAAAAGTTATCCTTCTTCTGAAAAACTAGATGTCTATGGTTCATGTGTATCAGCTTCAGAAGTTGGAGGCGATTACCTTGATGTCTTTAAAACTGAATCTAATAAACATACTGTTTTTGTGATGGCTGATGTTTCAGGACATGGTTTTGCTTCAGCACTGGTTTCGATGCAATTTCGCTCTCTTGCGAGAATGGAACTTATGAAAGGAAGTGATGACCTTGGAAAAGAAATAGAAAGAATCAATACCGTTTTTTCTAATGATAACCAAGAAGGAAGCATGTTTATTACTGCCCTATTTCTTCGTTTGAATCATGAAACAAATATTATAGAGTCAGTTAATGCTGGTCACTTCGACCCATTAGGTCAGCCTACACTTATACATTCAGATGCAACAAAAGGTATTCCTTTAGGTATACAAGGAAATCTACCCTATGGTGTAGTTTCTGCTCCTTTTAAAAGTGGAGACTCTCTGCTACTTTATACTGATGGTATTTTTGAATGTGAAAATGATAAAGGTGAAATGTATGGAGATCGTTTTAATGAACAATATGAGATGCTAAAAAGTTTTAATCCTAAAACACAGGTTGAGATTATTTTAGAAAGTTTTCATGAATTTATTAAAAAACAAACCGATGATGTAACTATTCTTGCTATTCAATCAAAATAATATACTTATAAGGTACTCAAAAGATCACGTACCTTATATTAGATATTTTTACTCTCTACCCATTTAACTTATCAATAATTTCTTGACTGTTCTCAGAGAGAAACTTAACCTCTTGTTCTAACTCTTTAATTAAAGAGGCATAATCCATTTCTTTCTTATCTTGCGCACTGTATTCTACTGTTTCACATAGCTTACTCATGTTAGCAAACTTCAAAGACATGGCTGTACCACGTAAGGCATGTGCTTTTTGAGATAGCTTCTCTTTATTATCTGCTTTCTCAGCTTCTATTAGCTCTTCAACATTTTCTAAAGCTGGTGCTAAAAAGCTTTCAAAAAGACGAACAATAATGGGAACACTAAACTGAAGCGAATTTTTTGCTTCTATCAAAGAGTTTACAAATACATCAATATCTAAACTACTTGGATTCAATCCTTCTTCATTTACCTTACTACTTTTCATTGTAACTTCTCCTTCTTGACTATTCGTTGATAGAGACTTATACTTCATTAAAAGAACATTCAATTCATCTGGATCAATAGGCTTTGAAATATAATCATCCATGCCTTGTGCTAAGTAACGTTCTTTATCCCCTTCAAGTGCATTCGCTGTTAAAGCAATAATAGGGATATCAATATTTTTAGCTCTTATCGCTCTGGTTGCATCCGTACCATTCATTACAGGCATATTGATATCCATAAAAATAAGGTCATAACTCTTTACACTTACACTCTCAACAGCTTCTTGACCATTATAAGCAAAGTCAGGTGTAATAGCATATTCACTTAACATTTCTTCAATTAAAATACGATTCAAAGGGTAATCTTCAGCGACTAAAACCTGTAGACTTAAGGGTTCTTTTTCACCTGAATCATTCAAAATATCACCTTGAACATTATAATCTAAGATTGCATTATAGAGAATAGAAGGTGCTTCATCATACATGCCAATATGATAAAGAATATTCTCCTCGTTGGCTATATGATGCGCTTCATTAGATTCATCTATTAGGATAATTTTTGATGAAATTCTTGATAAAGCACGATGTTGACGATAATTAAAACTAATAATAATATTGCTATCACTTACTTCATCATATAAAATATCTTCAAAAGAACAAGTAATAAAATCTAATTTAAAATGTTTTAGTTGTCTAAGTACATCATCATAAATTTTTTCGTCATAATCTAAGACATAAATTGGTGTATACCTCATTTGGCTTGCCAAAGTACTATCTGAGTCTGACACTTCAAGTTCTAATTCAAAGAAGAAACGGCTTCCTTTACCTTCAGTACTTTCAAGCTCTAGTTTAGACCCCATAAGTTCACATAAAGAAGATCCAATGCTTAGCCCTAACCCTGTTCCACCAAAATTACGAGTAGTACTATTATCTGCTTGGATAAATGACTTAAAAATACTCTCCTGTCTCTCTTTAGGAATACCAATACCCGTATCCTGAACTGAGAACATGATTGTCTCTTTATTATTTATTTTACTAACGGATCTTATACACAGTTCAACTGTTCCATTGGCTGGAGTAAATTTAATAGCATTATTAATTAAATTCGTTAAAATCTGAATGACGCGTAGACGATCCATAATCAAACATTCACTAATAGCTGAGTCAATATTAATAATAAAAGATATCTCTTTTTGAGCTGCCTGAGACTTAAAAATATGCATAGAGTTTCGTATGTCAACAAATGGATTTGTTTCAACTAAATCTAACTCAAGATGTCCACTCTCAATTTTAGAAAAATCCAAAATATCATTTACAATTTGAAGTAAAATAGAAGTTGAACCTTGTATATACTGTGTGAACTGCTTCTGTTTTGGTGTTAAATCACTTTTAGATAGTAAGTTTGTAAATCCAACAATACCATTCATTGGGGTACGAATTTCATGACTCATATTTGCCATAAATTGTGATTTTGCTTTTTCTGAAGCTTCTGCCATTTCACGTGAATACTCAAGCTCTGTAATATCGGTAAAACTAACAATAATAAAGTTTTTATCTTCAAATTCAACTGATTTTAAATGTACTGAAAAAATTCGTTCAAGATTATACATATCTTTAATCAGTACTTTATGCTGTTTGTTTGGATTGAAAAAAACATCTTCAGTCCAATGCTTATCAGCAGTTGTAGCTTTAACATAACCTTCTTTTTCAATAAAAAGTTCACAAATAGAATGATGTTCTTTTTTAAATTCTGAAGTAGAATTAAATCCAAAAGTTTCAAAAAACTTTTGGTTAGCGTCTAAAAGTCCATCTCGATTGGCTGTAAAAACAATATTCTCTTGATCATTAAAAAGCATCTGATTATATTCACGCTCTTGTTTGAGTTTTCTTTCAGCTTCAACTCTTTTGGTGATATCATTTCGTACAGCAATATATTCTAGTACATTACCACTATTATCCATCAAAGGAAAAATAGTAGCATACACATAATAACTCTCACCACTTTTAGTTCTGTTTCTAATTTGACCTCGCCAAATTTTATTTGATTTCAAAGTATGCCAAAGGTCTTTAAAAATTGCAGAATCAGTTTTAGGATGTCTAACAATGTTATGAGGAGAACCAATAAGCTCCTCTCTTGTAAACCCTGAGGTTTCAACAAATTTATCATTCATATAGGTGATAATTCCATTTTTATCACTTTTTGAAACCAAATAACTCGCATCAATCGCATCTAAATATTGTTCAAAAACTAATTTTTTTTCTACAATTTCATCTTTAAGTGTTAAATTATGCTTTTCAATGGTTTCATAAGCTTCTGTCAACTCATCTGTATTGGTTTTAATGGTATTTTCTAAAAAGTCCTTTTCTTTGTCTGACTCTGTATAAGCATCATCCACGCGTGTAATTAACTTTTGTGTCATCTCATCTAAGGCATTGAAGTCAAACTCTTTACCATAGGCTTGTTTAAGTTGTCTCTTCAATAGCCTATTCATTATTGTTCCTCGTAAATAACCGTTAATGTCATAGTTTGATTATGCAAAGAACAAGAAGTTAACTCACTAGAAAAAGGAGCTAACTCTCCATAAGAATAAAAACCTACCAACTGTACATTTTCACCAAGTGTTTCACCAATGCTTTCTAACTCTTCATCTGTTAACTGCTTAAGCACCAGTCTTCTACCAACACAAGAGACAACTAGACCTAAAGCACTCTTGTCATTTATTTTGTTAATCTGTTGCGCTGCTATCTCAGAGCCATCAATAAGCCCATCAATATTTGTTTTCATTAATCTAGCTAAATATCCCTCGGGAACATCTCCTGCAAATGTTAAAGATTTCTCTTCTTCATCTATCGCCAAAATAGTTCGAATAATTGCTTCAGCGTCATTATCTTTCTTAATACTAGCAGGGAAATTCAAAGCCGATCCAGGTAAATCTTTAGCATAAACACCTAAGTACTTTTTATAAAGATCTAGGGCTGGTTCACCATCAATTTCATAAACAACATTATTGGTTGACTTAGTAATTCTTCGGAAAACACCAAACTCATCCCATCCAGCATAACAACCACTTTCAACTACGACACTTTCACCATAGAAACCAACAGCAACAACTCTGTTTTGCGTTACTTCATTATTTGCCACAACCCATGTCTCAGCAAAATCTGTACCATCTCCAGCTAGACCACCTGTACTTGAAACCTTCTTGTCAACAGCTTCATTAATACCTTCAGCTAAGAAAGAACCATTCATATTCAATCCATCAGATAATACAAAGACATGTTTTAAATTCTCTTTTGGAAGTGACTCAACTAAAGCTTTTGTTAATAACTTTTGATCATCTTCAGCTGTAAAATCTTTAGTTGCGACCTTAACATATCCACTTTCCAAATCAACAGCCGTACCAACAATAGATGCTGTACTAATTTCTTCTCCTAAAATATTACCACTAGATGAACATCCAACAAGCTCTGCATTAGGATAACTTGTTTGTAAACTCTCTAAATACTCTTTACCTTTAATGCTTTCTCTATCTCCAAAAAGAAAAACAATGTCTGTACTGTTCTTATCTAAAATATTCTCTTCTATTTGCCATTCATTATTTTTATATTCAAGTGTATCAATTGTCATTTTATGCCTTTAAATTCTATAATTTATAATTCTTTTTTACTATTTAGTTAATTTCTTCTTTAAAATAATTTTACCCTCTTCAACACCAGGCTGGTCATAAGTATTTACATCTATAAGTTCACCTACTAAAGAAGTTAATAGTTCATAGTAATACATTAACCCACCAATGCTCTCTTCATTTACTTGCTCAATTACAATTTCATCTAAAGGAATATCTCCCTTATTTTGTAAAGACTCCATTACTGAATTACATTGTAGATTAATGAGTTCATGAAAAGCCACACCATTAACATTATCCAATGCTTCTAAGTATGGTAAAGTAATAGGAGGTATGTACATTTCATGCTCAAAATCTTTGATTTTAATAAAAGTAACTGACTTATCTCTAGTACCTTCCATAATTAGCTGTAAAAATGAATGTTGATCTTTAGGTCCAATTAAACCAATGGGTGTCATGCCAACATTAAAAGTACTATGACGCTGCTCTTTTCCTAAACTTTCTCCCCAAAGCTGTACATACCATTCAGAGAAATATTTAAGTGTATCAGAGTAAGCAAAGAGACAATTTATATTGTAAGTCGTATGATTTTTCGCATAAAAAACAGCTTTTTCTATAAGTGAAGTATGTAAATGACCATTCTCAAAGAAGCTCTCTTTAACATCTTTAGCCCCTTTTAAAAGACTTGTAATATCTACACCCACTAAAGCTAAAGGTAAAAGTCCAACTACTGAAAGAACAGAAAATCTTCCTCCTACATTTTCAGGTAAATAAAATACTTTAGAACCTAAATCTTTTGCAAACTTATCTAAATTTGAATCTTTATCCGTAATAAAAGTGTAGTTCTCTTTATGAGGTCTAGGAGCAAATACATATTTAAAAATCGAAATTGTCTCAACTGTCCCACCTGACTTAGAAATAATCAAGAAATGTGCTTTATCCATGTCAATAGCAGAAAGGTTAGCAGCAATATTAATAGGATCGGTACTTTCAAAAAAGTGTAATTGTCTTTTTGGTGTTTTAATAGGTTTTAAAAACTCATCAATTGCTTTTGCACCGAGTGAACTACCACCAATACCAAGTACAACAATATGCTCAATATTTTCATCAAAGTTCTCTACATAATTTAAAATCTCAGAAATATCTTGGTCAGGAAGTTTATAGTAACCAATTGTCTCTGATTCTTTT
>CACVAR010000170.1 GCA_902727905.1 uncultured Sulfurovum sp.
TACCTGACTTTATCAATATGCTTTCTACATCTCTAACTACTTTTGATGCCTGTCCTTCACTTATGCCATAGTCTATTCCCATATGATATAGGGTTCGATACTCTCGATAATATTCAAGCATAAATAAAACTCTATCCTCTTCACATAATTTAGGCTTTCTTCCTCCTATCTTATGTCCTTTTTTTCTCTCTTCTTCAGCTTTCTTATATTCATTCACCATTACTTTAAATGTTGACTTTTTTACGCCTACTACTCTCTTGAAATTCTCTTCATTTACTTTTTCAAATTTATCTACTTTTCTCATCCTAAAATTTTAGCATCTTTTTAGTTTTGCAAGATGTTTATAGGAATATTAGCAGTAAGAGCTTGATTAATTTCTATATCTTCATTTTCAAAAACTATTACAGATGTAGCAGGAACATCTAGATATTTTAGTGCATATTCAAACTTATTTACTCTTCTATTATCTTCATTTTGTTTATAAAATTTATGAGTAAACTTATCAAAAATCCTATGATACTTTAGTATCATAACAGCTCTATCCTTATGACTATGTGTAACTAAAACAGTTGTATTTGTTTTCGAATATTTTTGTAATATTTCTAGAAATAAACTATTCAATTTAGTTTTAAATAAATAGTTTTTGTATAATTTATTTTTGTGTTCAATTATTTTTTCAAAATCTATTTGATTAATATCAGGAAATATTTTTTTAATAGTTTTACGAGTAAATCTTTTATGTATATTCAATGAACTGTAGTATTCTACATTTGTAACTTCTTTAATAGCCTTCGTATACGATAAAAAATTAGCATGATTAGTATCAACTAATGTTCCATCCATATCGAAAAATAAAATATTTGTACTATCTATTTTTAACAAAGTATTCATTTCATTAATAGATAAAGTATCTTTGTATTTCTCTATCATTTTATATAAACTTAGACCCTTAGATGACATTTTATTAAAAAAATTACTTAGATTTTCTAAGCCCCAATCCCATAAAGCTTCAACAAACTCTCAACCTTCGGCTCTCTACCCAACCACTGTTTATATAAGCTAGACATATCTTCAGAACCACCTTTATTTAAAATATAGTGTAAATAACCATCTGCTTTTTCTTGATTAAAACCAGCTTCTTCATCCAAACACTCATAAAATGCATCGGCACTTAAAACTTCTGCCCATTTGTACGAGTAGTAACCAGCAGCATAGCCACCTGCAAAAATATGAGCAAAACCATTTTGAAACTTGTTATACTCTGGTACTTCAAGTAAAGCTGTTGTCTCACGAATACCATTTAATAAAGCCTGTACCTCATCCCCTTGGTAAAGCTCTTTATGTAGGTTAAAGTCAAACAGTGAAAACTCAACTTGACGTAAAATTCCTAAAGCAGCTTGGTAGTTTTTTGTGTCTTTAATCTTATCTAAAAGCTCATCCGACATTGGCTCAGCTGTTTCATGATGAAATGCAAAACGTTTTAAAATAGGTTTTTCATACGAAAATGCTTCTAAGAACTGTGAAGGAAACTCAACCACATCCCATGCAACCCCATTTATTCCTGAAACCGAACGCTCTTTACACGTACCAAAAAGGTGGTGAATAGCATGACCCATCTCATGGAACAGTGTTACCACATCATCATGTCTAAGCAAAGAAGGATTCTCTTCCGTTGAGGGTGAGAAGTTACAAACGATAAATGCTGTCGGCAAATGCTTATTACCTTCTGCATCCACATAATGTGTCTCCCAGTCATGCATCCATGCACCACCACGTTTACTCTCTCTTGCTTCAAGGTCACAGTAGATTCGACCTGCTAATTTGTTACTTCCATCTTTACCCATTTTATAGATGTCAAAAGGTTGTACCTTTTCATTCCATGTTGTCGCATCTGACGCTTTAAACTCAACCGAGAAAAGTTCAGAAACCACATCCAACATTCCTCTAAGTACTTTTGACTGTTCAAAATAAGGCTTCGTCATAGAGTCATCAAAATCAAACTTCTCTTTCTTCAATTTTTCAGAGTAGTACGCCACATCAAACCCTTGTAAGTCGTCAATACCATCGGTCTTCAGTGCAAATGCTTTTAACTCTTCCAACTCTTCTTTGGCTTGTGGCAATGCTTTAACAGCCAACTCTTCTAAAAACTTCGTTACGTCTTCGGTGTTATCAGCATCTTTAGTCGCTAAGGAATAAGCAGAAAAACTCTCAAAACCAAGTAACTTCGCTTTCTTCTGACGTAACTCAAGAAGCTCATCAATCACCTCAGCATTTTCAGGAGCTCTTGAAGCATACGCTTTTGCAAGTTCTTGTCGACGCTCACGTGATGTTCCGTAAGTCATGTAGGCTAAGTAAGAAGGAAGCTGTAACGTAAATTTATAAACTGTTTTTCCTTCAACTTCTGTTCGAGCCAACGCCAAGTCACTCTCTGGAATCTCTGCCATATCTTTTTCATCTTCGACTATCATTTCAAAGGCATTCGTCGCATTGAGTAAATTTTGCGAAAAGTTATTACCCAGTTCTGACAGTTTTAAGTCTATGGCTTCAAGCTCTTTTTTCTGCTCTAAGGGTAAATCTGCCCCAGAAAGCACAAAACCACGAATGTCATGCTCCACTACTCTACTCGCCTCTGCATCATCGGTTTTAATCTTTTTTATCTTTTCAAATAACGCTTCATTTTGAGCAACTGTACTTGAAAATTTTGAAAGTTGAGGTAAAGACTCCTCGTACGCTTTTTGTGTTGCTTCTGAGTTCTCTACCGAATTCAAATGTGCTAGTGGGGTAAAAAAACTTCCCAACTCTTCATCTAAATCTTGTAAGGGTTTCATCACAAGCTCATAGCTCTCATCGTCACTCTTGGTAATACTATCAATACGCTCTAGCTGAGAAGCCAACATAGCCTCCAAATCTTTTGGAAACTGTTCTAAGTTATCTATTTTAAATTCTTGAAATTGCATTTATTTTCCTATTTGTATATTGTTTGGATTATAGCGAAAGAAAATAATAATCTAAACTCGATATCATATACGCACAATGAACCTCTTAAACTATATGGAACAACATCCACATCCCATTAAATTACCTAACAATCCAAACTATCATGTTAGATGGAATGAAGCACTAAAAGGTTTTGAGATTAACCTAGAAAATGGAAAGCTTCTCTACATAGAAAACTTTTTACAGAAAAAAAATACCACAAAAAATCAGATACTCAATTACTTTTTAAAAAATGACAGCCATGAATGGCAAACAAGCAACTGGAAAGAGATGAGTACCCAAGAGTTTTCCCAAATTAAGTTTAAAAACATAGCATGGAAGCATGAAAAAATTAAACTCTATGGGAAAGAACTTTATGTACCTCGTTACTCAGCTTGGTATGGGGATGAAGGAAAAAGCTACACCTACTCTTGCTTAACCATAAACCCAAACAGATGGAATGAAGGACTCTTGCAACTGAAAAAGAAGATAGAAGAAGTTGTTAATACTAACTTTAACAGTGTTCTACTCAATTGGTATAGAGATGGCGAAGATTATATGGGTTGGCATAGCGATGATGAAAAAGAGTTAGGTCTAAATCCAATTATTGCATCGGTAAACTTTGGGGCAAGTCGAAGATTTTTATTACGACGAAAAGATGATGAAAAAATAAAAGTTGAAATTCCTTTAAAACATAACACCTTATTAGTAATGAAAGGAGAACTTCAACACTTTTGGAAGCACGCTGTACCTAAAGAAGCAAAGGTTAAAGAACATAGAGTTAATTTAACATTTAGAGTTATAAAAAACTAAATAAAATCCCGAAAATACCCCTTAATACTCCCATTTAAACCCTATGGTTCTTAACAGCAAATTGTTCATCATTCCCATATCCAAGCTTATTCAAATCCTCATAAATTTTCTCAGCCAAAATATATGCCAAATTAGGAGGAACAGCATTACCTACCATTTTGTAACCTGCTGTTAAATTCTTATAATAAAATTTGTGTTCATCTGGAAAAGTTTGTATTCTTGCACATTCTCTAATGCTTAAACGTCTATACAATTCTTCACTACCTTCAACAAATTTTCGCTTGTCTTTTTCGACCAGTTCCATTTTAGGTGCTTGTGGATGAAGTGGTGCATGTCTTCCTCCTGCTTGTATGGTAAAAGAAGGTTCATCCCATCCTCTAACACGATTACGAGACATAAACATAGATGAAAAACCACCTGTCATGTACTCATGATTAAACAATTGACACGCATCATCATTACTATACGTTTTATTTTTAGCAGCCAATGCAGAATCTTTTAAGTCATCAATCACATCTTCTAAAAATAACTTTTCATCTACTGCATCAGGAAATTCAAATTCCATATTTAAATCATCGCGATAACCGACAAAAAAGATTCGTTTTCTATCTTGTGGAACATTATAATCATGAGCATTTAAAAGTTTAAAAGACAGCGTATATCCACTATCTGTAAAATGTTTTTTGATGTTCTCCAATGCTTCACTATGACGACTTGCCAACATACCTGAAACATTTTCAGCCAAGAAAAACAGAGGTTTTTTATCTCTTAAAACACGTATAAACTCAAAAAATAATTGACCTCTATCGTCTTCTATTCCTCGTGATTTTCCTGCTTCACTCCAACTCTGACAAGGAGGTCCACCTATGAGTCCTAAAGTTTCAGGAATTTCATCTGAAAGTACTTTAACGATACTTCTTCTATCTAATATAGTATTTGTAAAATTATTTTCAAAGGTTTCCCAAATTTCTTTGTCATATTCATTAGCCCAAATAGTTTGAAAACCTGCTTTTTTAAAACCAAGGTCTAAACCTCCTGCTCCTGAAAATAGGGATATTATGTTCATATAATTATTCACTTGATATATATTTAGTATTTAAAGCTTGATTAGTTAATAATTCATCTTGTGCAACAATAGCAGTAAAAAGAGTAATAAATAATGAATAGTCATCCTCTTTAACTACAGCAAGGATCTCTTTAAAATATTTTTTTGTTTGTTCTAAATTTTGAGATATTGGTAAGTTCTTTCGTTCTTTTTCCAAAAGCTCTAATTTATCTATCATTTGTTCTTTAAAAACTTCATTAATAAATTGTTCTTCAATTTGGAAATTTATAAACTCTATACTTTTATTAAAATCACCATTTTTTAAATAAGCCATAGCTAACTTATCTATTATAAGTAATATTTGAGAAAATTCTTTACTCTTAGGTAAAGGTTTAGATGTAATATCTTTATATTCTTCAAAAGTCATTTGACCTGAAGCCATTGCATAAGTATAATATTCTACTGGAGACTGTACATAACTAAGATAATCTAACAATTCTTTTTTATCTAAAATATCTTGTTTGAAAAAATCAAACAACTCTTCTAATATACTAACTCTATATATAGGAGGTAAGGTACTCAACATAGTCGGAATCCAAGAGTTTGTATGAAAACCATTCTTTTTTAGATAGGTTATGATAACCCATTCACATACTTTGCTAATATCTTTTAGTGCTAAGTTTATTTCTTCATGAGTTAAATTTTTATGCTCTTCCGTATCAGGATGTACAGTATTCCCTAAAAGTCTAAGATTATCAATCTTCTTAAAAATATTATCAGGAAAATAAGTTTTAGTTAGCTCTATTTTCTTTGCTAAAGTAGTTTTCTTTATCCACTTTTCTTTACTTTCTTTAGTCGTAAGATACATAAAAACTGTATTTACAATATTTTCAAGACAATTTCTAATTCCAACTGCTCTCATATAAGTAGGATATGAAACCTGAGAAGAATCTTCAAAGTATCTCATAGTAGACTCTGGGAGTAATGGTACATTTTGTTCCAACATATTATTTCCTCATATAAATTATTTTTTAAATATTAATAAAACCCCATCAAACAACCTCACAGGATTATCAGGACTCTTAATCTTAACATCCAAAACCTCAACACCATCCACATCCAACTTTTCAAGAGTTTTCCTATCATCACTAGGTAAAGATTCATATTTAAGTAGCCAATAAGAATGAAACACTAAGAAAAGTTTATCCTATAATGTTTACCATAGTTATCAAATATTTTTTGGATATAAAGAATCATATTATCCCAGCTCAAATAAGCCGAATAATCAATCCAA
>CACVAR010000171.1 GCA_902727905.1 uncultured Sulfurovum sp.
AAATGCTCAAACAAAAGTATCGTAATCGACGTAAACGCTATAACTTAAGGGTAAATCTGATTTGTGCATTAATCAACTTTGATAGGAATATGATGGTTTAGATGCAAGTTTTGCAAGAAGTCTATTATAGTAAGCAATCCCCATATTATAATAAGAAGATGCAACTAACTTAATAATTTCCTTCTCCTTAGAATTTTTAAACTCATCAATTATCGTTTGATATATCATTATCTCATCGACTTTTTTTTCTCCTGAACTATTTGCTCCAATAGAAAACAGTCTACTCACAATAATTCCTAATTTCTCATTTAAGTTCTCAGCCTCCATCTTCACACTATACATAAAAAATGAAACCAGAATAGATACAACTAAAATAGTACCAATAGCAAATCTATTTCTTTTTTTACGCTTTTTCACATGCTCTTCCGAAGCCCTAACAAACTCCACCACCCCAATAGCCAAAGAACGCTCACGCCGACTTAACAGCTCTAATGCTTCATTCAATGGTAGACCGTCATTGAGGAAAAGAGATTTTTTGTCTTTTGCTTGACTCTCTTTCCACGCTTGACTTCTTTTTTCCAGTTGGTCACGCAGGTAAATGTCTTTTTTATGTACCAAAATCGTCTCTTTTGCCAACTCCCAATGGCTAAAGAGTGACTCGTGAGCCACACGGTAGTACTCTAAACCCTCTTTGTCTTTTGCTGAGACAAGCAGACGGACATCTTTTGCCATAAGTGCTGTGGCACAAGCTTTTATGGCAGGGTCTTTGTCTATTTGGCGTTTGCTTACCCGTTTGGCTGTAATGTTTTTACTACTGTCCGATACTGAAGCCAACATAATAATGAGTTCAGGCATGGCTTTTTGCGCTTGACTTCCTAGTTTTTCATAAACCTGACCAGCTTTTTTACCAATGGCTCCCTCCAACTTACCTAAAGCTTCATACGCTTCAAAGGTGAGTTGGTTTTTCTCTTGGTCTCTCTTTTCCCATAGCTGTTCTAGCAGATACTCCAACAGAGGTAAAGAGGCTTGATGTCTACTTGCCGACTCTCTTAAGAAGTCATCTAAACCTTTTCCATTGTCATCTACTCCAAAGCTTAGCCCTGCTTCTTGGGCTGGTTTGTTAATGATTTGACCAAGTTCTGTCTCTTTTGGGAAGTGGAGTTTGTATTCTGCTCCATCATTAAGTAGGGCTATGAGTTGGGGGAAGTTGTCTAAGTAACTCATAAAGTCACTACGCATGGAAGCCACCACCCAGACATGTTCACTAGAAAAGAGTTTAAACAGTAAGTTTATGAACGCCTCTTGCATCGCTTCATCAATATTAGCTGAAGTAAACAACTCTTCAAATTGGTCAATGTAGAGAACAAGCTTGACTTTGGCTGTTTCGCTTAAGTTCTCTTTTTTAGCTATCTGATTCATGGCTTGTTCTATGGGTAATAAATCATCCAAATGCTTCTCTAAATTCTCTTCGTTAAGTTGTAACTCCCTTAACTCAGGTAGTGCTTTTAAAATGGCAGACATTAAGGCTTTTATGGGAACATCATCAGAGGGGATGAAGGTAGCCACTCTGCTTAATGCCACATCTTTAACCATACCTGCTATCTGTAAATCAGGTAAAAGACCAGCTTTAACAAGTGAAGACTTACCCGAACCACTCGCACCTGTAATCAAAAGAAAAGATTTTCCTTTGTTTATCTGCTGTTGAAGTTTCTCTCTGCTTTCGTTTACTTCTCTGTTTCGTCCAAAGAAAATAGAAGCGTGTTGGGCTTCAAAAGATTGTAAGCCTCTAAAGGGACTCCCCTCTAACCAATTGGCTTTGAAGGTTAAGGTTTCATTTACAATCTTGGCTATAATTTTTTTGAGATGCTCTTCAAACATGCTTTCAAACTCATCTGTACGTTCAAAAGTGTGTTCAGCCATGGCGTAAGAGCCATCATCGTTTTTTGCCCAATAGTTATCAAACGATTGTATGAGCTTTTGTTGCCTAGACATCTCTTCTACTTGCTCAGGATCAATGACTATTTTATCATTTCGCTTACGATACAAAGCCAAATGAGGCGTCTTTTCCTTTTTCGCTTTAGCATAAGCATCTTCAAACTCCCACTCTGTTCCTGTAATAGGTTGTTTGTTAGTATAAGCACCAACATACTTAGAAGAAGACAACTCCGACCCCAAACGCGTCCAAAGTATCACAGCCACAATGTCAGTAGAAGAAGGATAAACAATATTAGCTTGATAATCCTTCGTCGCTGTCATCGGTTCTCTCTCCCAAAAGACCCCCTCAAGTTTAACATCTGTAAAATGACGGTTAAGCCGTTTGATAATCTGCATTGCTTTTTGTCGTTCAGGTATAACATCTCCTGGTGAGGAGATGAAGATTTTTATGGTTTTTTTCATGCTTTATTCCCTTTGCATTATTACTTTATTTTATTTGGAGTATTTAAACTTCAACCAAACCTACGCTCACAAACAACATGCTTCAACTCTATGCCCATATTTTGCCCATAGCTAACGACATCGCCTGTACCACCTTCTCTTCCGTTGAATGTTCCATCCCATAGAGCTAAAAGTATGTCAGATATATTGACTAAGTACTTCCCCAATTCTACATAAGGAGGGTCACCCATGCTAGGAATCTGAAATATGCCATCTGCTTCTCTTGAAAGTTTTAAAAATTCTTTTTTTCTAATTCGACTAAATGCCTTGACGTAATGTTCTTTTTTAAAAGGCAAAGGAATAAGTAAACGTAAATTTTTATGTTTTTTCTTTTTCTCTAAAAATACCTTGACCACAAACATATCTGCACCTTCAGCTAAAGGGGAAAGAAGTACTATCTCTTTGTCTTTATGTTTAACAATAAGCTCATCAAAGTATTCAGAAACCTCTTCCTTTAATCCTTTTCTTTTTAACATATCTCTATGTCCTGTTATGGCTATGAGGATTTGCTCTTTCAACATTAACTCCTAAACTACTTATGAAAGTATAAATGACATCATAAAAGAAAATAAGAGTTGCAACAAAAACAATCCAATGAGCATAATCATTAATATTACCAATAAATTTAAAGTAACACGTGTAATTCTACCCTCAAAAGTTTCTATCCAAATAAATATTTTTTGTATCAATGCTGTTACCATAAATGCTAAGACTATAGCAAGTACCAAAACTATCCCAGCTGCTAAGATTTCGACTATCCATAACTCTTTCATATATATTTCCCCTTTTTATTTTTTAAATTATATATTTATTTAATTGGACTTTTTGGACTTTTGCTCAACTATTTTAACTTATTTAAAACATCTTTTAAATCATAAAGTTTTGCATCAAAATTATTTTGACTAGCATCTATCCATTGACAAGTTTCTAAAATAAATTCCATATTTTCTGATAAAGGTGCTGTATCCAATAATATAGGAATAATAATTTTTTCAAGACTTAATGCTTTTGTAACTTCACGCACAACATATTTTGAAACTGTAGAGTTCTTTGAGTGAAGTAAAATAAAGTATGTTGAAGCCTTAATTCCTTTCATGATTTCTGCAGGGTATTGTTGACTTGCTAAGATATCTCTAGGGGCATACCAACACTTGTAGCCCTCGTTTTCAAGTTCAAAACAAACTTTCTCTGCTTCTATCGTATTAACTGTTGAGTAACTAATAAAAACATCATATTGTTTAGAATAATCATTATCTTGATATTCCTTAATAGTTATCTCTTTTTCTTTAAAAGAAAAAGACTTTAAACTTTCTTCTCTTATACTTGAAAATATTTTATCAATGACAGTAACATCATCAATAAGTATACGAGACAGACCTGTATACATTAAGTCCTCAGCTAAATCATCTGATTCAAGTGGTAGTTCTTCAAATCCGAATTGTGTAAGTTTTAATGCGAACTCATCTAATAAAAAATTTTCATAAAACTCTTCTCCCTCTTTAGTAAATGTAAATATCTCATCAATAAAATAATCCATATTTGAAAGATTATTAACAACACTATAAAGTTTTTCATGAAGCTTACTTGGCATGTACACTTCATCTTCAAGACTTAACATATATTTTCTAGCATAACGTTCTAACTCTTTTTTTTCAATTCGACTATACGGAGTTAATTGAAACTGATATGAAAAATTCAGTTTTCTTTTGAGCGAAACAGCTATTAAATTTTCAATAAAACTTCCTAAAGTAAAATCTACTCCTATTTGTTTATTTGAGGTGTAATAGGATGCATTATCTAATCGATAGGTAAGTGACTGATTATCTAAAGCTATTATAGAATCAAAAACTTGTTGATTTTTAGCTATAAAAACTAAACACTCCCTTTCGGTAAATATATCTATTATTTTTTCTTTCAAAGCTTCAACAAATAAAAAATCTTTCTTAGATGTAAAAAACAGTACAAATTCCATCTTAGTATTGACAATAGAAACTCTCATACTAATATTTAAATATAATTCTTTATCTATATCCAAGATATTATTTAAACAAAAATTATATAACTTGATATTTTTTGTCTCATCTAAAACCTTAATTTTTAAAACACACTGTTTAATCTGTAAAGAATTATTTACTTCATATTTTGCTAAGTACATTTTTAACTATCCTCTGCTTTGATTAAGACAATCTCTTAAACTTGTTTTTACTCTTTTCTTCTTTTGGTTTTTCAGCCTTTAATGCATCTGTTCTTGATTCTCTAACGATAGAAAAATCTATCTCTTGATCTATTTCCCTCTCTTTCATTATTCGTTTTAATATTTGACTTATATTTGAATGTACTATTTCCAATAGAAAACTCATATCATTTACATCATATTCATTAACCTCTTTCCACGCTGCCTCAATACTATATAAACCAATATTTTTTATATAACCATTTGTATAACCAGATGCAACTTTATATTCTTCCCATACACCATAATTTAAATTTGCAGTCCACCCAATATACAAATCATTTCCATAAGGATAAACATGTATAAATACATAACTTCTATTAAAAATACATACTAATTGTTCTCGCTCTTCTTTACCATTAACACCCCAATAATCTATAATCTCCTTCTTAACTTTTAAATTCTCTTCTTTTATATTTAAAGAATTTATTTTTAATGTAAGTTCTTTAACTAATTCGTCTTTTATACTAAACATATCCATGATAACTGTTTGCCAAGAATCTAATTGTACTAATACTCTTGGCTCATAAGCTGGCTTTCCTACAGTCACTTTACACAAAGGAGTTTTAACAATCATTAGTCTGTATATAAAATAAAATATTGAAAATGGAAAAAAATTAAGAATATGATATGTTTTCTTTACATATTCTTTTTGAAGGCTATTTATATGCCTTATTGAATTACTACATTGTGCATTAAATTTAATTTTTCCATCATCTGAAGTCATTATTTTTAAAATCTCTTTAATATCATCCTTATCAAAAAACACTATATTCTTAAATTCTTTTATATTATTACTTGTCACTAAATTTAAATCTATAAGCACTTCATATATATGAAAAGGCAAAAATTTTATATATATTTTAAGACTTGAAGCCTTAGACTTATATAGGTTTTCATTATTACCAATATAACAATGTACCCATGCTTCTTCCTCTATAGATGACTGATAAAGTCGAATTACTATATTCATATCCATAGCAACTTCTTCTAGTAATCTATATACCTCATCTCTTTTATGTTGAACTTTTAGAAGTATATGATTTTTGTCATTGATTGGTATGGTACGTAATAATTCACTATGAGCCTCTTTTTTGAAAAAATATTTAATTAGCTTCACAAACTTACCTCCCCATAAAGGAAATAATAGCGTTAAGGCAAATAAAAATAAACTTGCCATGCCAATCACATCATTAATATCTATATTTTGCATCCTTACTTCCTATTTCAATCTTATATTTAATATTGCCAAAGCTACAAAAATTATATATTTATTTAATTGGACTTTTTGGACTATGCTGAATTAACTCATAGATCTTCTTTTAGGCGAACTCTTCCTGTTTTACCATCTTCATCTATTTCAAATTCGTATTTACCACTCTTAAGCATCTCTTCAAATACTCTTTTTCCCTCACCAGCATTTAACTCCTCATCCGATATT
>CACVAR010000172.1 GCA_902727905.1 uncultured Sulfurovum sp.
TTGACTTAAATATGGCTACTACCTCATCTGAAAGTTTGAGACCCAGAGACTCAACAGCTGAATTTGTAATAATGGACAACAACTCATGACCACTTTTCAGTTCTAAAACAATCTCAGCATTCACACGTTTAAGCTTTATGGATTTTATGCGACCTTTAATCTGATTTCTTGCACTAATCTGTAAACCTAAACGACCAATGTCACTCAACACACCTGTGTCAATGTTCGTTAACTCTTGTAGTCTTTTTAAAAAACGTTCATGCTCATTTTGAAGTTGTCTGTAACTTGCCAGTAAATTTTCACCATACTCTGTAAGCTTCGTTCCTCCACCACCAGTTCCACCTGTGACTTTCACAACAACAGGAGTATGAGCAAGATTGTTCATTTTATCCACAGCTTCCCATGCAGTTTTATAACTCATAGGTACTTCTTTGGCTGCTTTACTCATAGAACCAGTACGTCCTATGGCAAACAGAAGTTCAATACGTTTTTCAAGAAGAAATGGCTGATTAAACAGTTCAAGTGTTAAGTTAGAAGAGATATTCATGCTAGCCCTCAAAGGGTTATATAATTTAGTATATAACCAAAAAATGAGGAGAATTATAGCGTTGTATACTTAAGTATATAGTGCTAATATTGAAGTAGTTAAAAAGTTTAAAAGAGGCAAAACTTAGTTCTTAGAGAAAAAAGTTCCACCTTTATGCACACCATCAAGTAAAAAACTTCTAGCATCTTCTAAACCAAAACCTGTAGCTAAAAACATTTTTTTACCATTATTTAGTAAAAAATTTGCTGCCTTTAGTTTTGTAACTATTCCACCTGTAGCAAATTCATTAGTCGCAATCGCTGGAGCATCTAACTCTTCTGGAAAAATTTTAGAAACTTCTTTACGAACCACAGCATCACTATGTTGCCTTGGATCCTTGTCATATAAAGCATCAATATCTGAAAGCAATAGTAAAAGCTCAGCATCAAAATTTTCAGCTACATAAGCAGAGAGTTGGTCATTGTCTCCAAAGACCAACTCTTCCGTTGCAATCACATCATTTTCATTGATAATAGGCACAACCCCATGAGCCA
>CACVAR010000173.1 GCA_902727905.1 uncultured Sulfurovum sp.
ATTTAAAAAGAGGCATGTACCGATATGAATTAAAACTCTCAGGTGATAAACGTGCTAGAGCCAGATTAAGAATTTCACAAAAACGATTATCACGTATTAAAAAAGGCTTAGTTGATGTAAAAAAACTCAAATCGAGACATACTCATGAAGGAACCTTCAACATAGAAGTAAGAGGTGTTGCTGGTCAAAATACCAAGGGAACACGTGAAACTACCTTTAAAGTTTCTAAAAAAGCTGGTCCAAGAAAAATTAACTATACCCTTAAAATTTATAAAAAATAAGTAAAATCATACTTATGAAAGCAACCCAGCTATCTGCCACCCTCTCCACGGTGGTAGTTACTATTTTCACACTTCTACTTCTCTATTTTTATCAAAATCTATCACACTATACCATGGCAACCTGCATACCAAACAATTGTTTTTGTGAAGCCATTAATCGTGACAGTTTTATTAAACAATTTTCCAATACGCTCTCCTCTTTTACCTTTGTCTATTTAGGTTTTTTCATCTTTTTTGAAAACAAAAATCAAAAACTATTTCAACTTTTTGGTCTCTTTACCGTAGCCATAGGTTTTGGAAGTGCTTTTTTCCATGCCAGTTTAAGTTTTTTAGGACAGAGTTTTGACTTAGCTGGTATCTATTTACTCTCTTCATTCATACTCATCTACGCCCTTTATCGTAAATACCATCTTAGCATTGGTGAAACCATTATTTTACTATTGGCAATTAACTTTGTACTGGACATTGGTCTTATCTTTGCACCAGAACTTAGAAGGTATTTAGTAGGGGTTATGGTGATACTTGGAATAGGAAGTGAAATTTTTTATGCGAGAACAGAACACCCCACGATTGAACTAAAATGGATTAACTACGCAATTGTGGCTATTTTATCAGCATTTGTTATTTGGATTTTAGACATTACGAAAATACTCTGTTATCCACACAGTATTTTTCAAGGACATGCACTTTGGCACATCCTCTCAACATTTTCTATCTATTTTCTCTATCGTTATTATAAATCAGAAACATCAAAATGAATTAACACTTAATTAACAAATATATCTTATAATAATTTCT
>CACVAR010000174.1 GCA_902727905.1 uncultured Sulfurovum sp.
CATCTCATCTATAAGTTTAACTTTTTCTATTTCTCTAAAATGACGAAACTTCCAAAATCTTTCTACACCTTCTAGATTTTCATTTGAAGAGGGGTCAAAAATAAAATGAAACCATCGTTGAGCTTCTGCAAAGCGTTGATTTTTACTTAATTGAATGGCAATAGAAAGAGGTATATGAAAGAATATTTCCCAATTATACATAGAGTACGCACCTGAGATACTTAAATCAATATTTGGTTCTGCTTCTGCATAATTCACATTTCCTTTAGGGGTATACCTAGTCTCAAAAGTTTCATCTTGTTTCCTTTGTATCTCAATATCTAATAATCCTTCAATAGAACTATTTTGTAAAGCTTCAATCATCTCTTCTGCATAAGGATGATAGTGATTATAAAATTTAATATTTTTCATTATTGTCTCCCTCCAATATGGGGAATATAATCTTCATTTATTCTAGGAACTATTCCAATCCTAATATCTGTATTTGCTAAAGGCTCAACTTCTAGAATTTGACTTTCAAAAACTTTATCAAGTTTAATATTTGAAAAGTTTATATTATCAAATGAAATAAATTCATTTATAGGATTCCAATTTATTACTTCTTCGAGTTTATTAGGAAAAGGAGAAAGTTTTCTTTTTTCCATCAAAGAATGACGCATACGCATAAATTCCCATTCTTCTAATTTTCGTAGTTCTTCACGATCAAATATGATTGGTACTTTTACAAGAAAACACTTCTCTATAAAATAAGTACTATATTCATCACTATAAAAAAATGAATTCGCTATGCTAGATGAACATTTCTTTGACTGTAAGTTTTCTAACGGACTATGTGATGCTTCTACAATCCTACCATTAGGAGTTAAGTTCCTAAATAAAGTTTTTTTATTTATTTTAGAATAAAAAGAATTTTTTTCTAAAAAGTTAAACTCTGCTGTATATTTATTTTTGAAACTAATAATACGTGTAAGTAGTATTTTTTCTTCTAATTCTTTTAATCTAGTTCTATATTTATAAAATAATTCTCTATTTATTTCAATTTTATTATAAAAATCTTCTTTAGTTTTTAAAGCATTTTTTGCTTTAATTCTTAAGTCTTCATTTAATTTTTTTATTTTCTTAATATTTTCTTCAGATAAAGTATTTAATTTCGATATTTCTTGATTATATATTTCTTGCCTATTATTGTTATTTTCTTTGCTAATCCAAGTATTATAATAGTTAATCATACAATTTGTATGGCTAATTAAAGACACTAATTTATTCATTTCAATCTGTTTAAGCTTCTTAGTATTATATTTCATTTGAATATATAATACATTATTTTTATCTATAGAGCTTCTAAGTAACAAATCCTTCTTATTGAAAATATCCCTATCAAAAATGAACTCTTTCTCCTCTTGTTTATAATTAATGTCACTAGACAACATAGTCTGCCATTTTTCATTATAGTATTCACTCCATGAAATATTTACTTCTATTTTTTCTTGTGGTATTGGTTTATCTTCGCTACAACTAAAATCATCTTTTGTAGCTGAACTCTTCAAAATATTCAACCAAAAAATAAACAATCTACCTTTCCAAACAACAAGTATAAGAGGATTGTCCTCTATCTTAAGATTTATTTTTTCCCATGCTGTCCATCGTCCATATTCTTGCCTTCTATAATAAAATTGATTATTCATTTTTCCAACAACATGTAATACATCTTTTTCTTGGAACATAGCAGATATTTCAGGTTTAGCAATACTATCTAACTTTTCAAGATAATGTATGAGTGCTTTTTCTGCTAGATCATCGTTGAGGTCAGACTGTAACAGTTCTGTTTCAAATTCTTTAAAGAAAGGTGTTTTATCCGTTCTTAACTCAGGTTCTAACCAATTCTCAGGATATAAAAAAACTTTTCTATTAGCTTCCCATAATCGATACTTTTTCATCCACTTCCAACGTTCAGTATTGATTTCATTTGGTAATACACCTTCTTCAAGATTCAATAAACATCTGTCTATAAACAGTTGAATGGTCAAAATAGCTTGTTTAATACGAGATGTTTTCATACAAGCATTCATCTGTACATCTATAAGAAAATATTCAAAAAGTTTATCAGCTGTATTCATTTTATTAAGATGTGTTTCAGTACTTGTTTTATGTTCATGTAAAATATAATCTACTAGAGCATCTCGACGTTTATTTCTTAACTTGTCAGTAATAATCTCTAAATTTTTAGTTGAATTAAATTTAATTTTTTTATAATCACGATACCAACTTTTAAGCTCATCTTCTGAAGTATTCATCATTTGTAATGCTTTCTTTTTGACGAAGTAAGCATTCAATTTTTGCCATGTGTTTAAGTTATCATTTTCTATAAGACTCTTAAAATCTTTAATCTTATAATCATGAGTTATAGCATTAATTTTTCGTATTGCTAAAAGTCTTAATAGTGCATCAATATTTTCTTTTGTAAGAACCTTAAAATTAAATAATTCTTTTTCTATTACTACTGCTAATTCTTCGCTACTAATTTTTAACTTCTCAATTATGAATGAAGCTTTTAGTAAGCGTATATACATTTCTTTTCTTGAAGTATTACTCAAAAAGCTTTTGATTTCATCCTTGGAAATAAGTTGACTTATAATTATTGGTTCTGTATTAATTGAATTTGCCAATAAGGTGTATAGTGTTATATTTTTCTCTTTTTCTTTCAAGTTCTGTAAAATGAAAAGTAACTTTTCTCTTCTTAGCTTATAAATAGTTTCTATAGCTTTTTTCAATTCATCCGATTCAGATTTTTCTATTAATCTAGTTTTTTTCTCTTCATTTAATATTCCATGATAGTATATTTGTTTTTCTTGATGATTGTATATAAGGTTCTCATCATAATCAAGTAACTCATCTGCTAGATTCTCGTTACTTTGAGTATAAATGACAATATAGTCTTTTCCTACTAATTTACTATTTTGTTCTATAGACAATAAAGAATTTATGTCATACTTAGTTTCTATTTTTTCAACTTCCTTATTTATCTCTTTATTCAACTCTAACAAATTCTCATCATGAGAAGCATCATCTTTATTAACTAAATAAGCTAAATCCTCCATAGACAAATGACTACTTTTTATAAATGCTATTAAGTCCATACACTCTTTTGTCACAATTAATTTTTCAGATATAGTAACTGAAGAAGTTATCTCTTTAAAATTTTTAATAAGTCTAAAGTCATCTTCTGAGATATTTAAAAAACTAATCAGCGTTTTTTCAAATATCACTTCTTCATTCAAAATATCTAATAAACTCTCCATTGTATTATTTTTATCTATCTCTAAAATATGTTTAAGTGTAACAATATTTTGAAGTAACAACTTAAATGCTTCTTTTAAAATAGGTTGTGAAGTGGGTAGGTTCTCACTATAAAGTATTATAAAGACTTTATCAGTCTCTTCAATACTCCATTGCATCTTATTCATAAGACGAACAAATCGTAAAATTTTCAATAACATTTTTTGATTACTATTTTCAATTGTATATTGACTAAAGTCACATCCTTTACCTTTAAGAGAAATATTTACTTTAAAAAATTGAGTCTCTAAAATCTTTTCTAAATCCATATAACTTAAATTCAATGTCTTTGCCAATGTTTTAGCATTTTTTAACTCATCAACTGTTTTCCCACCAAATAAAGCTTCAATCTTCTCATTCTTCGTAAACACATCATATTCAGTATCTGAAAGATTCAAATACTCCCTATTTATAATCTCTTCTTGTTCCCCTACAAGTTTCATAACCTGATAAAGAGGTACTTTCAATTCTTGAAAATATGCTCGTTTTGTCTCTAACTCTCTATCAAAAGGAAGTGTCAAAGGATAAACTTCTTTATTTAACATCTCTATATAAATTTTATGTTGAACCATTTCAACATCTTTATCAATAGAGCTATTATGCCCTTCATATTTATCTATGGTTATATTATCTGCATAATACTCTAAAATTTCATTAACCACATCGATATAAGGAAGTATCGTTTCTGTATTTTCACAAGTAAGTTCTAAATATTCTAAATCAGGTCTTTTTTCTAAAAGTACATCTTGTGCTGTTTTTCCATCATCATTTTTATCTGTGTCTAAAAAGCTTAAAAGCTCTACCATGTAGGCAGCAGGACTTAAGACAGAACTACAATGCCCACAGTTACAAAAATCTAATTCTCCAAATAAGTTTTCTAATGTAGGTAAAATAGTACTTACGGAAGGTTGTGCTTTATATGCCATATCGGAAGCTAAAAGAAAAGTATTTGCCTTATTGATTTTTTCAGCATTGGATTTAATGACTTTCGCTTCTTTTACAAAAAGTTCATTTTCTTTTTCAGATAATTTTGTAGCACCTAAAGTATCAAACTGTTTTTGACTCATTTTTGTAATTTTATAAGCCGAATCTATTCCAAGTTTATTTAAAATAGGTATCATTTCTATAGTGGGACTCATTGAAATTTGTCTATGAAGTGTCTCTACCTTTTTTGTATCAATGACTGAAGTATCTAGTACTTTATTTCTCATTTGAAAACTTTTAAAACTCTCTTCTCCAAGCCTAAAACCATGATTAACAGTCATTAAATTAAAAATCTCTTTATCAATAAGTTGTTTATCTTGAAGTTCTACTGCCATAGCTTCATTAGCATATTCTAGTTTTAAAGCTAATGCCATTGATTGAGCATATTCTTCTTTTTCCATATTTTCAGGTATCTTGATTGTATTGTTATCCCCAAATACTTTGAGCCATTTTTCTTTTCTAAAATAACCCTTTAGGGTAAGTTCTTTTTTTGATACAAGTTTAATTTCTTTCATAAGTAGTGCATTATATTGAGTTAAAGTACCAAGTTCACTAATCAACTTTAAGCTATCATCTAATTCAACTTCTTCATCTTGAGATTCTTTTAAAAAATATTCTTGTTCACCTCTACTCATAGTCAAAGACAAAACTTCATGTAGAGAGGAAACTCCTATTTTATTTTTTTCTAACAATAGAAACTCTATATTTTTCCCTTTAAAAACATTCAAACTTTCTTCTAATTCAGCACTTGTCAAATGTGGAATTAACTTCTTCTCTATTGTTTCATCCCATATTTTTTTAATTATTTTTGGACTTATACTGTAAATCTTATTTAATTCAGTAGGAAAACCTACTGCAAACAAAGCCATAAAAAGAGATGCTGATATTTCTTCTTCTTTAGCATACTTATTTGCAGTAACCAATTTATTTAACGTTGCAATTTCAACACCAGTTTTTTGACTTACAAAAGAAATATCTTCTTCTTTCAATTCAGCATAATTAAGAGTAGAACCTACTTCCTTAACAATATTTTCTTCTAACAATTCCAGTTGACTAGGCTGTTTTACTAACTCATCGTTTATCTCAATATTAACATTTGTCATAATTCCAGCATTAAATACAATGCTGGAATGAGCCATTACTTTTTTATCTTTTTCATCTAAAACACGTACTTCTATGTCTGCATTTCTTTTTTTTCTTTCTAATAACTCTGCTTTAGTATATACAATTTCATAATAACCCTTAGCATCAGTTCTAATTTCCTTTTCAGTTAAGGAAACAATCTCTCCAATGCTTTTGTCAAGTACCTCTACAATCATATTACTAGCAGGTAATCCACCACGAGTTAAAATACGTCCATTAATAGTCCGTTCATTTTCTTTTTTAGCTAAAGCTTTTATATGTTTGAGTGTATCTTTATCTACTTCACTTGTTACTGCTAATCCATGCTTTTCTTGTAAGTCATTAATGGCTCTAACTGTAGTAGCTCCATATTTTTGGCTATCTAGCTCTTTTTTATCTATTTTTACATCTAAAAGAACTAATTCATTTTGTAGCTCTTTTACATGTGTTCCTGTTTCATTTAGTTTGTAGTTTGACATTCTATTTCCTCGTATAATAAATTAAGAGTAAATGTACTTCTAAAAAGAAATATATTACTCTTGTAAGATTGAAGTACTAACTTCAAATCTTGTAACAATCACAGTTTATGACTAGAGATAAAACAACAT
>CACVAR010000175.1 GCA_902727905.1 uncultured Sulfurovum sp.
AGTACATTTCTAACACCCAATTTTAAAATACTTGAAATAAAATTAATACTTGCTGCTGCAAAAAGTGCAATAGCTGAATGTTCAAAAAGAAATGCTACCGATGTGGTTAGAGACATTAACGCAAAAAATATGTAAAAGACTTTACCCCAATTCATGGATACTCCTCAATGTAAACAATTTAAAAAAACAATTCTTAAAATTATTTTTCTAAATTACTTCAAACTTATAATAGGTGTAGTCATAAACTACACCTAAAAAACAAAACTATATTGTTCCTTGTTCAAACTGAGCACGTTGTTTATCACGCTCTTTTTGACGTTTAGCTGCTGCAGCCTCTTTTTCTCTAAAATCTACAACAGAGAAGTTTAACCACATAAGAATTGGAGATGCTACAAAAATCGATGAATATGTACCAACAACAACACCTACTAAAAGGGTAAATGAGAACCCATGAATAATTTCTCCACCAAATAAGAAAAGTGTTAAAACAACAAAGAAAGTTGTCAATGAAGTAAGTGTTGTACGTGACAATGTTCTCGTAACTGATTGATTAATTACATCTGCCATACTTGGTGACTTAATGGTACGAATACCTTCACGAATACGGTCAAATACAATGACGGTATCATTCAATGAATACCCTAAAATAGTCAAAATAGCAGCCAAAATAGGTAAGTTAATATCTACTTGGAAAAGGGCCAACATACCCATAGCAATGGTAACATCATGCACTAAAGCTGCTACAGAAGCAACAGCAAAACGCCACTCAAATCTAAATGACAAATAAATTAAAATACCTATAATGGAAAGTACCATAGCCATGATACCTTTGGTCTTCAATTCTTCACCAACTGAAGGACCAACTAAGTCAACTCTTCTAATTTCAAACGTTCCAGTTGAGGCTAAGAGTTTTTGAACCTCAACTTTAGCGCCACCTTTTACAGACTTAGATGCTTGTTTCGTTCTAATAACAATTTCGGAGTCAGATCCAAACTTAGTAATGGTTGCACCAGCATATTTAGGATCCTTAGAAACAACTTCTCTAACTTTGTCAATAGGGGCTACACCTTCATACTGAACCTGAATAATGGTTCCACCAGCAAAGTCAATTCCGTAGTTAAGCCCTTTTGTAAAGAGCAAAGTTAAGGCAGTAACAATTAATATAATAGAAAAAATACCAAATTTTTTGGCATTTGACATAAAATCTATAGCTTGTTTATACTTAAATATTTCCATTTATTTTGCTCCTTTCTGCTTAACTTCTTGTCTTATTCCGAACCAAAAGCCTAATTTTTTCTTATTTATTTTAGGTAATAAAAGTTGATAAATACCATGTGTACCTAAAATAGCTGTTAACATAGAAGCTAAAATACCAATACTAATGGTTAAAGAGAAACCTTTAATAGGTCCTGTTCCATACGCAAAAAGTACCACAGCTGCAATCAATGTTGTAATGTTTGCATCCCAAATCGCAGTAAATGCATTGTTATAACCCTGTTCAATTGACTTTGTCAATGAAGAACCAGAATGCAATAACTCACGAATACGCTCATTGATAATAACGTTTGCATCAACAGCCATACCAACAGTAAGAACAATACCAGCCATACCCGGAAGGGTTAAGGTCGCTTCAAACATTGACATTACAGCTAAAATAAGAAAGAGGTTCGCAACAAGTGCTACATTTGAAATTAATCCAGCCACACCATAGTAAAGAACCATAAAAATGATAACAGCCAAGAAACCGATAATAAGTGCAATCAAACTTGCTTTAATATTATCTGCTCCAAGACTTGGTCCAATACTTCTTTGACTCTCAACTTGTACAGGAGCCAGCAATGCCCCAGAACGTAAAGCAATAGAAATATCATTTGCTTCTTGTGGTGTAAATGCACCCGTAATTTGTACATTACCCCCACCAATTCTTTGAACGATGTTTGGTGCAGTATAAACCTCTCCATCTAAAACAACAGCCATGCGTTTACCTACTGACTTCTCAGTAAAGTCACCAAAAATCTTAGCCCCTTGTCCATTGAGAGAAAAAGTAACCATTGGTCGGTTAGACTTCTCTTCGTAACCCACTTTTGCATCGGTTAACATTGAACCATCTAAAATAGGTACAGAATAAAGAAGATATTTTGTCTCTTTGTTTTCAACATCTGGTAAAATTACGTCTCCGTAACTTTTTGCTTCTTCATCTGACATAGAGTAAACACGGTTAGCTCTGTCTTCATCCACAGCCATCATTTGAAGATGTGCTGCTTTAGCAATCAATGCTTTAATACGATCTTCATCTTCTTGTGTTTTAATTCCAGGAACTTCTACGAGAATTCTCTCTGCACCCTGTTTAGCAACAGTTGGTTCTGCTAATCCAAACATGTTTAAACGATTACGAATGGTTTCAACAGCTTGTTCAATGGCATCTTGTTCGGTCTTTTTAGCCAACTCCTCTGTTAAAGAGAGTTCATAAAGCATGCCTTTTTTAACAATTTTGTTTTCAGCAAAGTTCTCAGCTAACATTTCATCAATACTCTTCACATCATCTTCATCTAAAAGCTCAAAAACAACTTTGTCACCATCAATTTTTAGGGCATCATAAACAATGTCATCATTATCTAGATTATACTTTAAAGATGTACCTATAGATTTTACTTTGGATTCTAATGCCATCTCTGTTTTAACAGAAAGTAGCATATGTAGTCCCCCTTGTAAATCAAGACCAAGGGTAATCTTTTTTCCTTCATCACTTTGCGTTAGAGAGGGAATTGAAAAAACCACTCCAAATACAAAAGCAAAGAAAAAAAGAACTACTCTGTAATTTAAATTACCCATAGTTTATGCATCTACCTTTTTGGTCACAAAAGACTTTTCAAGCTTTACAACTGTGTTGTCGTTCAGTTTGATTTTGATAAAATCTTCTTCAACTTTAAGAACTTCGGCATGAAGTCCACCATTAGTTAAAATGTTATCACCTTTTTCAAGTGCTTCTAACATAGCTTTATGTTCTTTCTGCTGTTTCTGTTGAGGTCTGATGATTAAAAAATAAAAAATAGCGAATAAAAAAATAAGGGGTAGAAATTGTCCTACTTCTTGCATAAGGGAATCCTTTGAGTTTATCTATAAAAATTAGCGATTATTTTACCATTAAGAATATAACACGAGGCTTGTTCATCGCCCTTTTAAGTGCTGGCTCACTTTACCTAGACTGGTTTGGTTTTGTAAACTACTTTGTCAACACTATTTTAGGTTTACTTAGCTTTTACTTCTTACTTCAATCTGATAAAAAAGTTTGGTTTTGGTTTGGTTTCTTTATGGCTACCCTATGGTTTTGGTGGTTAACCGTCTCTTTTAAAAACTATGGATTTGCTTGGGCTGTTCCCATTGGTCTACTTTTTACTTCTACAACTTTTGCCTTTTTATTTGGCATACTTACTTCATCTTCTGAATACATCAGTAAAAAGCTCTCAACCAACTATGATGACCTCATCCTTTTAATGCTAAAAGCACTCATCTTAGTCCTACTTTCAACCATTCATCCTTTTGGTTTTGACTGGTACAAACCAGAGTTGGTCTTTACCAACTCCTACATTGGCATTGAAAAATGGCAATTTGCTTTGGTTCTAGGTAGCATGGTTTTAGCCATTTATAAAAAACAATTACTCTTTTTATTTTTACTTTTAACAGCCTATCCCTATACTTCGCACTTTCAAGAAACACCAAAACTTAGTGATAATATTGCTTTAAGTAACTTCAACATTAACGTTGTTGATAAATGGAAGCCTGAACTTCAGCAACGACATATTGGTATGATTTTTGGTACTATTGACAGAGCCATCAATGAAAAAAAATCATTGGTTATCTTGCCTGAGTCTATTTTTGCACTTTATTTAAACAAGCAACCTATTCTTATGGAAGCCCTTATTGAACGCTCTCATGACATTAGCATCGTCCTTGGGGCATTATACTTAGACGAGAAAACTCCTAGAAACTCAACGTATATTTTCAAAAATGGTGAGTACTCTATTGCTAACAAAGTTGTGCTTGTACCTTTTGGCGAAGCCAATCCTCTTCCATCATTTATGGGAAAAATAGTAAACAAACTCTTTTTTGATGGTGCGCCAGATTATGTAGCAGCCAAGAAGCCCATAGACTACCAAGTAGCTGGAAAAACATTTAGAAATGCCATCTGCTATGAAGCTTGTTCTGAAGAACTGTATGCTGGTGAGCCTAAAAATATGATTGTTATTTCAAACAATGGTTGGGTTTCTCCTTCTATAGAACCTACCCAACAGAAAATACTTCTACAGTACTATTCTAAAAAATATGGTACGACCATTTATCATTCAGTAAATATGTCTGATTCATACATAATCGCAAAGGGAGAATACATTAGTGTTCAATAAATTCTTTACTACGCCTATTAAAGCATATCAGTACTTTTCTAAAATGCTACCTGCTAATTGTCGCTACTATCCAACATGCTCAGAATATGGAAAGTGGCAATTTGAATTTAACAGAGCAGACAAAGCATTAACTCAAACCACACTTAGAATTTTACGCTGTAACCAACTGTTTCCTGGGGGTATAGACTACCCTATTGTCAAATTTAAGAAACCAAAACTTTTAACACTTTGTCAAAAAATAGATATTAAGTATTGGATAATCCCCAAAGAGAAAGATATGTTTTATATTGTAAAAGATTTTAATCACTAATATTTACTAACCAATATAAGTATACATCTCTTTTAAATATTAACGAAAAGTAATCTAAAACTCTCTTTCTTAACAATAACTGTGTAATAATCGTCAAAATTTTTAACGAGGTTTCCATATGTCTATAACCCTAAACTCTCCTCTTGATATGCACTTACATCTTCGTGATGAAGAGATGCTTTCTGTTGTCGGACCCCTCTCTTCAGAAAGTTTTTCTGGGGCTATTATTATGCCCAACTTAGTGCCTCCTGTTTCAACGAAAGAGGGACTATTGTCTTATAAAGAACGTATTTTAAAAGCTTGTAAGAATGACACTTTTACGCCATACATGACGCTTTTTTTTAAACCCACTTATACTAAAGCGTTTTTAGCATCTGTTAAAGATGAGTTAACAGCCATTAAACTCTACCCTGCAGGTATTACTACCAACTCAGAAGGTGGTGTTTCTGGTTTTGATGTTGATGAACTACGCCCTACCCTTGATGCCATGTCTGAACTAGAAATACCTCTTTGTGTTCATGGTGAAACCAATGGTTTTGTTATGGACAGAGAAGCTGAATTTGTCTCTATTTATGAAATGTTAGCAACAAATTTTCCAAAACTTAAAATTATTATGGAGCATATTACCACCAAAGAGAGTGTTGCAGCCTTAGAGAAATTTGACAATCTTTATGCAACCATCACCTTACATCATTTATTTATTACCCTTGATGATGTTGCTGGAGGAATGTTACAACCTCACCTATTTTGTAAGCCTATTGCTAAACGTCCTGAAGACAGGGATGCCTTAAGAAAAGTCGCACTGGAAGGACATCCAAAAGTAATGTTTGGTTCAGACTCTGCCCCTCATCCACAACATGCAAAAGAGTCTTGTGGCTGTGCAGCTGGGGTCTTTACAGCACCTATTGCATTACAAGTTTTAACAGAGTTTTTCGTAAAATATTCAACAGTTGAAAAGCTACAAGACTTTGTTTCAAACAATGCACGAAATATCTATTCAAACATTGAAATTCCAAATAAGACTATCACCTTAGAAGAGAAGGAATTTACAGTACCTCAAAAATACGCAGACGTTGTTCCCATGTACGCAGGGGAAAAACTAAAATACTCTATTACAGAGATAAACTAAAACGAAAGGCAGAACGAATGATACATGAAAACATTGAAGGACTTATTGGAAACACTCCACTGGTCAAATTAAATAAACTATCTGAACTTACAGGTGCAACTATCTTAGGAAAATGTGAGTTTATGAACCCTACCTCCTCCGTAAAAGACAGAATTGCGATGAACATGATTAACGAAGCATTGGCTTCTGGT
>CACVAR010000176.1 GCA_902727905.1 uncultured Sulfurovum sp.
AAGGACCTTTTGGTGACCATACAGGTTACTATACTTTAGAGGAACCCTACCCTGTTTTAGAAGTTGAAACCATTACCATGAAAGAAAAACCTGTTTTTCAAGCAACAGTCGTTGGGAAACCACCACTCGAAGACAAGTATATGGGTTGGGCAACAGAACGTATCTTTTTACCTATGTTAAAACCAATGGCTCCTGATCTCGTCGACTACTATATGCCTGAAAATGGTGTTTTTCACAACCTAATCCTAGGAAAAATGAAAACACTCTATAAAGGTCATGCTCAACAGTTTATGCATGCCTTTTGGGGTGTAGGACAAATGAGTTTTGTCAAACATGCTATTTTTGTTAATGAAGATGCTCCTGAACTTAACGATGACTTAGCCATTACAGAGTACATCTTAAATCGACTAGACCCCAAAAAAATTCTTATTACCCAAGGAATCATAGATGCCCTTGATCACACAGCCAATGAAACCTTAGTAGGTGGAAAACTGGGAGTTGATGCAACAGCACAAGAAGTCGTAGATGGTGTTCAAACATTAATCTCTGACATCTCACTACTTACAAAAATGAAAGAACTAGATGGAAACATCTTAGACTGTAAGCAATACTTCACCTATACTAAAAACCCTATTTGTCTCATTACGGTTAACAAAGTCCAATCCATGCAAAATATCATTGCTAAATTACGCATACTTAAAGAGCATATGAAAGTACTTATCATTGTAGACCATGTCAACAATGACATCAATGAACCTTACATGCTTCTTTGGCGTGTGGTTAATAACATCGATGCACAAAGGGACGTTGTTCTTGAACCTTTCATAGCTGTAGATGGCACCAATAAGTCTACCGTCGATGGATTTGAAAGAGTTTGGCCAGGAGATACCTTCTGTACGAAAGAAGTTTTAGACTCTTTACAAGAACGTGGCTTAATTGACATTGATGAAGCTTTCATCCAAAAGTTTGGTTTATTACCATTTAACTAACAGCACTTAACTAATTTTTGGGAGCTTAGATGAAAAGAAGAGATTTTTTAACAACTTCAGCAGTTGGACTAGGGGC
>CACVAR010000177.1 GCA_902727905.1 uncultured Sulfurovum sp.
AATAAAGGAATAAATTATGAGTGAAAGTAAATGTACAATACACGAAAATCATGAGCATGAACATGGTGAAAACTGTGGTCATGTAAAGGTAAAACATGGCGACCATTATGATTACTTACATGATGGACATCTGCATCATAAACATGATAGTCACTACGATGAACATGTTTTAGAAGTAAATGAAACAAACCCCGATAGTTGTAATCCTGTAGCTGATGATACTTGTGGTCATCATGTGCATGGTCCAGATTGTGGACACGAAGCTGTTCCTCATGGCGATCATGTTGACTATATTGTTAATGGACGTTTACATCATCCACATGGTGACCATTGTGACGACCATGGTCCTGTGGAGATTGTAAAAAATTAAGACTTCATTTTTATTAGCTTGCTAAGAGAAGTAGTAGTCCTAATCCAAAAATAAACACCAGACTTCCATAGTCTAAAACTTTGCGTAGTTTGGTGTTGTCTAAAGAGTTTTTTCGTACTTTTAAAGAGAGATACGCAGCAATGAAAATAATAAGACTCATCCCAATACTCATAAAAACTGCAGAGAGTAATCCCACCCAATAAACCCCCAAACTAAGTGTAAATATAAAGATGGTCACGGTTCCTGGACAAGGAATGATACCAGCAGAAAGAATGACACCAATGTCACTTGACTGACTTTGACAAGCACCACAACCACAACTGTGTTCATGAGGCTCTTCTGTTTTACTTTGTGACCATGCAAAAGCTTGAGGAGCAGTTTTAGGGGTACTTTGAGACCAAGTAGCAACAGCTGGTTTTGGTTTAGGTCGTTTAGGAATACGTTTATAAAGTAAATAGAGTGCAATTAAGATAATAATGACAGCACTTATTTTGGTAGTCATAGACTCAATGTTAGTAAAATAGTTTTCCATATAGGTGTTTAAAAGATAATAGATAGTAAAGGTTAGAAGAAAGGCTGAGAAAGTATGGACTACAGCAATGAGGGTAGCAACAGAGAAGGCTTTTGCGACTGAGCGATTATTTCCTAAAAAATAAGCAGCCACTAAACTTTTTCCATGTCCTGGCCCTATGGCATGAATGATTCCATAAAGTAGTGAAAAGAAAAGAAGCCAAAAGTAGGCTTTAGGGCTTTGATTCTCTTTAATTTCTTCTAAGAGCGTAATTAGTTTTTCTTTTGTCTGGATAAGTTGTTGACTAAGCCATCCTAAAATACCAGTTAATTCAGCTGCTCTTTCATTTTGAGGTACAAGGGATTCTAAAGATGTTAATGGTGTTTGTTGATTGGGTGTGAGTGCAAAAGAAGCACTGTTTTCTAAAAGAGCTGTACTGTTTTTATCTTGTTCTGAAACTTGTGTGACTTTATTTATTTCAAAAGAGAAAAAAGAGGCTTTATCGAAAAAGGTTAAATAGAGTAGGTGGTCTTTTGTGGGTGTTAGATTGGTATCTAAAGTATAAGAGAAGTGTAATACATTGTTTGTAAAAGCAGTTTTTTCATTACTTGCTTTATAAGCTAAGTAGTCCATCTCTTGGTACTCTTTGTTTGAAGGAACATATTTCATATAGCTGAGATAATGTTCTGCTTTTAGATACTCTACAATCATCTGATGGATGTTTTCTAATTCATTTTCGTCTAAGCGTTTATTACCATTTTTATCATAATCTAAGAGTGCTTCAGCACTAAACTTTTTAGTAAAGTCCCAATTGATATCCAGTGTCATTGTATGGTTAGTATGTGATTCATTAACAGAAACTTTAATGAATTGTGTTGAGTCTCCACAAAGGGTACAACTATGGAGCCAACTAAAATTAGTGATGATTAAGGTTAAAATAATGCTTAGTTTTTTCATTGTTTCGTTTCGTTTCTTTCCTTTTCATTTAAACAAATATCATTATAACTATGAGCTTATAGAATGGGAAGTTTACCTCAAAAAGTTAAAAAATAAAAGAGAACTAGTGGTGTATAGGTATCTTATGAATTCCATCTTCAAGAAGATGGAATTAGAGATGTAAAGTTAAGATTTTAAACTTCTTCAAAAGGAACTGGGTCTAAAGAGTAATCTTTTAGTTTTTCTTGTATCCAAAGGTGAACCTCTGAATTTTCATTAAAGTAAAAAGAAATTCCTTCACCTTCATCATCATTTTTAATGAGTAGGGTATTTTCTGTACTCTTTCCCCAATGTACAAGGCTATCAAAGGTTGTAGCTTCTGATTGGAAAATAAAGGTTTGCAATATCATCTCTTTTTCTAATGAATAAAAGAAAAATCTTTTTTGAACAATCTCTTTGAGTTCAAGTGCTACATTTTGGTTCATTCTATAAATACCATAATCAAAAGTTTGCATCAGTTCAGACAAGAATTTGTTGAACCAGTCCATGACTTTTTTCATACATTGCACTGTTTCTCTGTCATTATTGTCTCTGTCCAAATAAACGGTGTTGTAATCTTTACATATATTGTTATAGTCAAGTCCTAGACCTATTTTTTGCATTGTGTTTCCTTTGTTTATTCGAATGGCTCTTCGTAGTAACCACTTTTAAAGTATTTTGCAAACCACATAGCTTGTTTTCCTCTACCAAGAGTAGGCTTTTGTACAAACTGCCACTCTAAATTACATTCTCCAAAAAAGTAGTCGTCTGGCTGGTTAAAAAATGCTTGTACTTCTTCTCTGTCTAAGTCTTCACAATAAAAAAGCTTTTCGCTTAAATCATTTTTTAAAAAAGCAGCACCATGACCTTGATAGTCTATTCCACCATTTTGGGCAGCTTCATCATATAGGCTGTGTTCTTTTTTTAAATCAACTGTTATCATTTGAATTCCTTCAATTTTATTTACTCGCATTCTAATATATTTTAGATTAACTTCTTGTATCTAATCTTTATGATTGATGAATATCAAGAATGGGTGTATAGTAATGTGTTATAATTTTAGAAAATTAAAAAAGGATTGCTATTGTCAAATATAGAACCAGTTTTATCTGAAGCCTTAGCACTCAGCTCCACAGAAAAGTTACTACTTATAGATAAAATACTAGCTTCCATCTATCCAGTAAATAAAGGTGTTGAGACAGTTTGGAATGATGAGTCAGAGGAACGTCTCTCTGCTTATAAAAATGGTAACCTTCCCTCAATTGAGGAAGAGGATACTTTAGCCAAGTATAAGCGTTAATTGATGAGAACTCTTAAATTTTTGGCATTGGCACAAAATGAATTGGATGATATTTTTGAAGCTTTAGAGTATCAAAAGGAAGATCAAGGTTATGCGTTTATAGCTGAGATAGAAAAAATGCTAGGCTACATTAAAAATTACCCTAAGGCTTACCCTCACAATACAGAACATACCCAAAAATGCTTACTAAGAAATTTTCCTTATGCCATTATTTATCAGTATAGAGATGATGAAATTACAATAGTGAGTATAATGAATCTACGTAAGAAACCAATACATTGGGCTTCTAAAAGTGTGTCAGAGTATGCAACTTGTCGTATTTCTATTCTTCCTGAGACAATGTATACGCGATAAAGAGACTAAAGCATGGTATTAAGATAGCTACTTTGCTATAATTTCACAATTTCTTTGTGAAGGGTAGCTAAGATGCAAGAGTTAAAAACATATTTAGAATCACATCAAAATGATGACATTCACTTTTCTGAAATTGTAAATATTTTAAAACAGTATGATGAAGAGACATTTTCCCAAGCCATTCATTTTATTCCTAAAGATATTTTAGGAGATGTAGCGCTAGAACTCCCTGATAGATATTTTCATGACATGGTTAAGGAATTAACGAACAAAGACTTGACTGTAGCCGTAACAGAACTTGAAAGTGATGATCAAGTTAATTTCATGCAAGAACTTAAAGAGCATGATACGGTCAGAGCCACTGAAGTTTTTGAAAAACTTGACAAAAGTGATCAACAAGAAATTACACTGTTAGAGTCATATTCTGAAGATGAAGCAGGTTCTTATATGCAGGTTGAGGTTTTTACAGCCACAGAAGAAGAAATTGTTTCTGATGTCATAAAACGTTTTTCAGAACTTAAAAAAGCCAATATTTTAGAAAATGTTCATAATCTTTTCATTACAGCTAAGAACTCTGTTCTTCTTTATAGTATAGATTTGGATGATCTGCTTACCTTTGATTTTACAAAAACATTTGAAGAAAATATAGAAGAGGCAAATGAGAAGTTTGAACCGATTGTGGCTGTTGATACCGATGATATAAAAGAAGTTGTAAATGCTTTTAAAGAGTATGACCTTTTTGTTATGCCCATTGTTACTAAAGATGGTAAATTAATAGGGCGAATTACTTCTGATGATATTCACGATATTATTTCTGAACAAGCAACAGAGCAGATGTATAATTTAGCTGGTTTAAAAGATGAAGTAGAAGAAGATGAAGAGATTTTAAAGGCTGGAAAGCAACGTGCTTCTTGGTTAGGTATCAATTTGGTAACAGCCATTTTTGCTTCAATTGTTATTGGGATTTTTTCTGATATACTAGACGAAATAGTTGCATTAGCTATTCTAATGCCTATAGTCGCGTCAATGGGTGGAAATGCTGGGACACAGACTTTAACGGTAGTCGTACGACAATTAACATTAGGGGATATTTCTTCAAGTGATGCTAAAAGAATTATTTTTAAAGAAGTGAGTATTTCATTATTAAATGGATTATTATTTGCTATAATCATCGGAGTTATTGCATCATTTTGGTTTGATGTAAACAATTTGGGATACGTGATTGCATTGTCCATGCTAATAAATTTACTTTTAGCTGGTTTTTTTGGTGCAACCATTCCACTTGTGTTAGAAAAAATGAATATTGACCCAGCTATTGGAAGTACAGTGATATTAACTACTGTAACTGATGTTGTGGGATTTTTCAGTTTTTTAGGTCTTGCGACCATTATTTTATAATATTAAAGGTTTAGTACATTAAATGAGTTATCTTATACTCTTCTTTCTTTTATCAGTAGGCGTTTCGTTCCTATGTTCCATTCTTGAGTCTGTTTTACTTTCTGTGCAAATGTCTTATGTTTCCGTTCTTGAAAAAGAACGTCCTCGAACAGGGAAACTTTTACGTTGGCATAAAGAAAACATTAACAAATCCATTGCTTCAATTTTAATTTTAAATACAGTAGCGAACACTTTAGGTGCTGCAGCCGTGGGTGCAAAAGCTGCTGAGCTTTTTGGGCATGGTGCTGTGGTTTATGTTTCCATTATTTTAACATTTGCTATTTTATTTTTCTCAGAGATTATCCCTAAAACTATTGGGGCTATTTACTGGAAGTCTTTAGCCCCAATGGCAGCAAAAATTATTCAATTTTTTGTTTGGTTAACTTATCCTATTATTTTAATTACTTTATTGGTAACCAATAAAATTTCTAAAGGTAGTGAAGAAGAAACAACCACCACAAAAGATGAACTTTTAGAAAGCATGCTTATTTCTGAGGAAGAGGGCGTTATTGATGAAAAGGAGTCTGACTTTATTGAAAATGTTTTAAAGCTTGATGAAAAGCATGTGCATGAGATATTGACTCCTCGTTCAGTTGTCTTTGCCTTAGATGGTCAAATGAGTATTAAAGAAGTTATGGAAACACAACCTGATATTTTTAAGTTTTCACGTATTCCTATTTATCATGAAAGCATAGAGGATGTAACTGGTATTGTATTAACGAAGAAGATTTTCCAACAGTCATTGAAAGATAATACAGTAACACTTGACAGTATACAAGACAAGATTCATTCTATTTATGAAAACTTACCTGTAACCATTGCCTTAGATATGTTTATAAAAAAGAAACAACATATGTTCTTAGTAAAAGATTCTTATGATCAAACAGAAGGAATCTTAACGCTTGAAGATTGTGTTGAAACATTACTTGGTGTTGAAATTATGGATGAGAGTGATACCACCGAAGACATGAGACAACTTGCTAAAATGAAAATGAAAAAGAAACGCAGAGACGATAAGCTAAGAGATCAAGAGATAGAAAACCGAGATG
>CACVAR010000178.1 GCA_902727905.1 uncultured Sulfurovum sp.
GCGTCAATAATTTTATAATATAAAGAGAAAAAATGTTTGATACCCTAACCGACAGTTTTAAAGGTGCTATAGATAAGATTCGTTTTTATGATGATACTAAAGCACTGACAAAAGCACTTAAAGAGTTAAAAAAGTCACTTCTTAAAGCAGATGTTCACCATAAAGTTGTAAAAGAACTTTTAGCCAATGTTGAAAAAGAAGTGAAAGAGAACGGGGTAGGGAAAGAGAACTTTTTAAAAGCACTTCAAAATGATTTAACACGTATTTTGACAGCAGAAGGAAATCAAGGTTTTGTATTTGCTTCAAAGCCACCTACGGTTGTTTTAATGATTGGTCTTCAAGGTTCGGGTAAAACAACCACAACAGGTAAGTTAGCTTTTATGCTCAAAGAGCAAAAGAAGAAAAAAGTGCTTATTGCTGCTGCCGATTTACAACGTTTAGCTGCTGTTGAACAGCTTCGTCAGATTTGTGAGCAGATAGATGTTACATTGGTAGCAGATGAAAACAAAACACCTGAGCAGATTGTTAAAGAAGCTTTGGCTAAAGGTGAAAAAGAGCTTTATGATGTTGTACTTATAGATACAGCTGGTCGCTTAGCCATTGATGATGAACTTATGGATGAGTTAGCTTCCGTTCAAAAAATAGCCAAGCCTGATGAACTTTTCTATGTTGCAGATGCCATGACCGGTATGGATGCTGTTCGTACAGCTCAGACCTTTAAAGAAAAAATTGGTATTACGGGTGTTGTTCTTTCTAAGTTTGATGGTGATTCAAAAGGTGGTGTGGCTATGGGTATTGCGCATCAAGTTGGTGTACCATTACGTTTCATTGGTGCTGGTGAAAAGATGCCTGACCTTGAAGCATTTATTCCAGACAGAATTGTTTCACGTCTTATGGGTTCTGGTGACTTGGAGTCATTGGCTGAGAAGACAGCCAATATTATAGATGAGAAACAAGCAAAACAACTTTCTACTAAAATCAAAAAAGGTAAGTTTAACTTCAATGACTTTTTAGAGCAAATGGAGTCTATGAAAAAATTAGGTTCTATGAAATCTATAATGG
>CACVAR010000179.1 GCA_902727905.1 uncultured Sulfurovum sp.
AGTATCTCTACATTTTTAAGAGTTGATAAGTATTGAATATCATTTTCCAATTGTTTAGTATCGAAGGTTGCACCACTAACTGTACCCCTCCAAGTTGGAGCATAAAGCACTACCTTTTTCGATTTATTTATTTTTAATGTTTGATAAATAGTATCTTTTTCTTCATCTGATATATTCAACATTAAATCTTGGCGAGGATACCCTGTTGTCCCTAGTACTCCTTTATAAATATCTTTTATATCATAACTCTCTTCTAATACTTCAGCTGTATGACGATTAGGTGCAATAATATGAGACGTTTGTAAAAAATTTTTAGTTTGATTTCTATGTGCCATAAAATCGTTCTCAACATCTCTTCCTAGTGTTTTTATAGGAGTACCGTGCCAAGTATTTAAGTAAACTTGCTTCTCTTTACGTATATACCAATCGGGGAAAGTAGTATTATTAACTAAATACTTTGCAGAAGCCAAATACCTCATATAGAGTGCAGAGTTCTTTTTAATAAAGATTATATTATCACAATCTTTATACTTAGAATCAACACTATTTTCATCAGCTATAACCCAAATATGTAAATAATTGCTAAACCTTTCATCTTCTAATAAAAATTTAAAAATAGCATAGGGACTACAACTCATCGCACTACCATGATAACTCTCATAAAGTATAATATTATCTTTAATTGAAAGATTTTCATAAAACTCTGTATACATTACAATATTACGTAAAACTTTATCTTTATTAAATGGAGCTTCTATCACACCATGTGCATCTTGTATTACTCTTTGTTCTAAAAATACTTCTGATGCCTCTTTATATAACTTTTTATATGTAAGTGCATGTCCTAAATCAAAATATAAAGCAGAATCAAACTCATTTTTCACCTTAATCTCGGCTCTAAGAAATTTATTATCATTTTCTACAACCTGAGTACTAGAGTTCTTGATATCCTCTTGTAAACTATTATTTAATTCGTAAGATACCTTTATCTCTTTCATCATTAAAAAAGCATTCGATGCCTCTTCATATTTTTTCAGTTTGCTAAGTACATAACCTAAA
>CACVAR010000180.1 GCA_902727905.1 uncultured Sulfurovum sp.
GTAAAATATCAGTTGAAGTATAAAGGAACTCAAAACCAACATGCTCGGTATCTAAATCATTCTCTCTTGCAAAGGCATCAGTATTTTTAAAATATCCCGTTCTAAATGTTCCTTTAGAATGATTTGAATCAACAAAACGAGTCGTTACATGAGTACCAAAACCTCTATGTGTACGTACTTGTGGATTCAACTCTATATCAAAATTATGTACAGGAGCATAAAAAAGAGGTTGTTCATAAACGAACCCTTCAACATCTGAAAGTCTAAACTGGGGAAACAAAAGACCTGTGGTTCTTTTGTTTATAGTAGGAAAAGCCACATAAGGAAAATAAAAAATGGGCGTATCATAAAAAGAGAGTTTTGCTTCTTTTAATGACATGAAGTCTTTGTCTTTTCGATAGTTTGCTTCTGCAAACTCTATGGTCCAATCAGGATTTTTTTTATCACAAGAAGATAAAGTTGAATTAAAAATTTTATAATTCTCTTTTTCTTTAACAGCTTCTTTAGCAGAAACCCATAAGTCTTCTTCTGTTGTCAAAAGTAACTCTTTAAAATCTACAGCTTTCGTAGTCGTATTAATATGTAACGTTTCAGAAACTACTTTTGTCTCATCTTCACGAATCATCTCAACCCTACCAGAGAGAATTAATTGAGAAGAGTTTTTGTCATAAGTGGCTTTATTTGCTTTTACTAAGGCACCATCATAGAGTAAAACGACATCACCTTTAGCTTCAAAAAAATCTTTTGTTGATGAGACCTCAGAAGAAAACACCTCTATTGTTTCCTTCCCTAGTAACATACTACTCAACAAAAAGCTTATAGTAAAAAAGCTACGCATTTATCTCCAAACGTTTCTAAAAATAATATTTTATTTATTTAAAACCTGATACGCAATGTCCGTACGACACTGTTTTCCAGCAAAGTGAACTTGACCAACTAACATATAAGCACGTCTTTGTGCCTCTGCAATGGTATCACCCATACCCACACAAACAAGTACACGACCACCTGTTGCTAAAAGCTCACCACCCTCTCCACGAGAAACACCAGCATAAGA
>CACVAR010000181.1 GCA_902727905.1 uncultured Sulfurovum sp.
GTTCTTGGAAAACGCTCTTTAAAGAGATGATTATCTCCATGATTGCCACCAACAAAAACGACTTACTCTGGTATGCCAATTTTCTAAGTCGCTGTGAGTATGAATTTCATTTTAATGAATCCTTCGTCTCAGCCGTTTACTTTAATGGGAAAAACTTTGTGATTGTTGTTAACCCGTTAATATTGGGACTTATTCATAAAGACCAAATCATTGCCATACTCAAACACAGTGCTGGACATATGATTAACCATCACTTTATCCGAAGTTCTAAAGATGAAACGGCTGACAAAGAAATTATTGAAACAGCCAAAGACATCGTCATTAATGGTAGTCGGGATGTTCCCTACATTAAAGACCTACCCAGTACAGGAGCGTATAAAGACTCATCGCTTAAAGCTCTTTTTTACCAAGTCTTAACCGAAAAGTATAAAATTGAAAGCTATGAAACGGGTAGAGAGTTTGAATACTATGTCGAACTCATGCTAGCCAGCGAAACGGAAGAGGAAGATTCCGACGAAGAGAATGCTTCTTGCTCAAGTAGTTTAGGCAATGACGCTTCCGATGAAGAAGAGACGCAGGTGGAGCCAGAGGCTTCAGACGATAGCGAGGAAAACAATGAATCCCCTCAAAACGCTGAAGAAAACCATAGCGAAGATGAAACAACTATGGACTCCGAATCCAGCGATGAGAATGCCCAAGAGCGTAACGAGACCGACGGAACAAACAGCGAACCCGACTCCCTACCTGCCCAAACCCTAGAAGCTTTAAACAATGGTGAGTGCAACATCGACAGTCATGAGTTTGGCGAGCAACTTCAAGAAACCGTAGGGCTTGATGACAGTCTAGTAGAGTCGTTTATGAACAGCACCTTACAAGAGATGATAGAGGACTCAACAAGTTTTGCAAGAGGTTTTACGCCCAGCGAAGCCATGGAAGCCCTCAACCGAATTGAAAAAAGAAGGTCACACAAGGAGTGGCAAAAGATTTTTAACAAAAAGATGCGAAACTCCTTGACCAACTCCTTACGCTACAGAGAACCCAACAAGTCACGACAGCACCCTATTTATCACGATGATTTAGATTTGTATGGTTACAGTCCCGGGAAAAAACCCAAGCTTGCTGTGGTGCTTGATGTTTCAGGTTCAGTTGACGACAAACTGCTAACAGCACTCATGTCTGAAGTCCAAGCCATCCAACGAAAATACGCCATTAAAAATGTGACCTTAGTCCAAGTAGATGCTGAAATAAAAACCGTCGATAAGTTTGGCGTTCATGACAAGTTCATCGTAAGACAGGGTAATGGTGGAACGGTGATGGAACCAGGCTTTAAAGCTCTCTTGCAACAGTCAAGTCGTAACATTCCCAACATCATCATTTGTGCTACCGACGGAGAGATAGAAGAGAGGTTTGAACAAATTAAACTGCCAAGTAAAGTGCAAGTCATTTGGCTGGTGGCTCAAGAGGGTAAGTTACTCTTCGATACCACCCAATACCCAAAACAGCAGATGCATGTTATTGCATTTTCGGGGTAGAAGGGTGTTTGGTACACCCTATTCTATTTCTAAAAGCATCTTCTCTATTAAACTTTTGTTAATTCTATACCCATGAAGCAAGGCATCTTTTAAAAATGTTTTTGCTTCTTCTTTAGAAATAAACCCTTTTTTAATGTTCAAATAGACAATTCCTAAAAGCCCTATAATCTCTAAGCCTTGTCGCATGGCTATTTTTCGACCTTTTTTTTCATCGATTATTAGTTTACTTTCCAACTCCAAGGCTAAAGCAATGGCTTCACTCTCTCCTAAGTCCAAAAGTGACTTCATGGTCTCTAGTGCTTCAGAAGGTTTTGGTGCTTGTACCGACATAAATGAAGGTAACTCTAGCGACTTTTTAACCGATATTTCATCATAAACCGAAGGTGGAATAATGATTTTAGGAAAAAGGTTAGAAAGCAGTTCCAAGCGATTCAAATCAAAAAGAATAATCAGTGTTGTACTGTCACTAACAATCATAAAAAACCATCCATAAACTTCATGTCATCTTCAAATTCATAATCAATGACATCCACACCCATAAGTGTGAGTAGTTTCATGGCTTCTTCGTGACTTTTATCTAAGGCTTTAGCAAACTGTCCCAAACTAATATAAGATTTTTTATAGGCATCTACCATTAACGCCGTTTTCAATCCATCGGTCACAATGGCATCATCAAAAGAAAATGCCATGCCAATTGGTTTACTGCGTTTGGTTATCATGGTATATTCATCTGCTTCTAATGAACGTGTTAAGATTGCTGGGTTTACTTGTAGTTCTTTTATTCCTATGGTTTGCATGATATTCCTTTTTTTAAGTACTTACTTTTAGTAGTATAACAAAATATGCCTAAACTATCAAGTACTAAAAAAGTTCCATATTTCTCTCATATAAGACATTAAATCATCATTCGTTAATGCTAAGATTCCTAAGATGACATAAATAGAGAACTGTATAAATCTATTGTTTAGATTTTTGCTCGTGCATCTCAAAGTACTTGGTTGTAGTCGTCCAAAATGTAAAGATGTTACAATAGATTAAAAAAACTAAAAGACATTAGAAAAAATTATTATTCCTATTACAAAAACCAACCTGTAATAGCTTTAACTCCATTAGATAGACCACGTACTATAGTATTAACTACTACTCTAGTGCTATTTTCTACTATATCAATAGCATCATTTAAAACTTCTCCTCCCGTATCGACTACAGTATCTATTATTTCTTCTACCTCTTCTATATCTTCTCCTAAGGAATTAATTATTGAAACTAATTCAGGGTTAGATAAGAGTATGGAAACTAACTCTTCTCCTCCTTCATCCAAAACAGAATCTATTCTATCTCCAAATACAACAGGTAACCAAGCAGGAGGGAAAAAGCGATTTCCTACAGAACCCTCTAAATTCATTCCAAAAAAATCATCTAGCTTATCTATCACTGGAGGAAAAGGGTATATAGATGGGTTAGGTAAAGATTTGAGCTTTAATAAATTACTTAAATCAAGAATACCAGGACCATTAATTAACGTATTCCAACCACTAGGTTCTCTCGCTGTTTTATGTAAGTGTGCACGGAATAATTCTTGTAACGAATTTCCTCCACTTAGTTGATTAATTAGAGTATTACGATTAAAAGTTTGTAGCCAAAGAGCTGCTGCTCCAGCAACAATAGCAGTAGCATAAGATGTTCCATTTCCTGAACGCACTATAGCACCTCTACCTTTCCAACTAGGTACACAAATATTTTTTGAAGGTGCTGAAATATCTAATTTACTATTAAAAATCAAAGGTATATTGTAAGCAGATCCTACCCATGGTAAATCATCCATTGTCGATCCACCAACAGCTATACAGTCAGAATATGAAGCAGGAGCAACAATCATTTGACTATAATTTCCTGCAGCTGCAACAACTATAATATTTTTCCAAACAGCTATTTTAATAAGCCATTCTAATGAGAAAAAAGGTATACCTCCCACACTCAAAGAAATAATATCCACATCTTCCTCTATTGCTTTAGAAATTGCAGAAGTAAGAGTTATTGTACCTACTCTAATGACACTATTTATAGCTCGAATTGATACAACTGTAGCACCTGTTGCAATTCCCTTTACTTTGGAGTCTTTTTTGTCTCCATTGTTATCCTCATACTCATGTTTACTTATTAATAACCCACCTGTTGAAGTACCATGATGATACTGAAAAAGAGGGTTATTTCCTGAAGGAACAGCTTCTTCAGCTGATTCTGAATTAACATCAAATATATTAACATCAGAGGATAAATCATAATTTTCACTATAATTATTTTTAAAGTTTAATTCAGGATGAGGAGTCCAGCCTGTATCAGGGTGTCCTATCCTAACTCCTGAACCATCAATATTATTAGGTACTGTATCAAATCTAATATTTTTAAGATGCCAATCTCCACTTACATTAGAACAATCTTTATTTTCAGAAAAACTAGAAAGTGGTTTTATATATTCATACTCTAAATCAGGACTAACCGAATCTAATTTTATATCATGCTTCAAAAGATAGGATATATCAAAAAGTGTTCCATTTAAATTACAAGTTTCATTCTTGAAATCATCTAAGTAGTAAGGTAATGTTAAAATAAAAAATTTATGTTTTTTCAATTCTAATGGTAAATTAGGAAAATCCTTTTCCAAGTTTGGCATTACTTTATTAATTAGAATAGGAATTCTAGGAGGTAATTTATTTTCTGACAACTTTGTTTTCTCTCTTATTTCTATATCACTCAATAAATAACTAGTGTCTATTTCTTTGATTATTTTTTTTGTTTTATAATCAAAAGAATATATTTTATTTTTTTGATTTTTATATGATTCCCAAAACTTATCACTAATTTTTAATAAATTAGGAATATACTTAAGGGCTATTCCTCCCAAAGCAATGTCTATAGATTTTAAAAAATCATTATCTTCAATATTTTTAGTACTATGCAATACAAACCTCAGCAATTCATTTGGATTTCCAAAAGTATCTTCCTCTAAGGTTCTAAAGCTTTCTCCATTCATATTAGTTTCGATATGAAGGGTTCCATTCCATTTAATATCTATAGAACTATCCCATCCCCATTTACCTTCAAAGGTATTATTTGATTCTAAATTAAAAATAAAGTTTCCCTCTTTTGATCTAACTGTATTCGTAAATTTTCCTTTCAATACCTTACCTGTTAAATCTAATTCTCCATCAAATATTCCTCTTCCTCTAATATACTCACCTGAAACTTTGTTACCTACCTGTCTTAAAATAATCTCACCATAAGTTGTTTGCCATGTACCTGTCCACATCTAATATCCTTTTTCAATAAGAGTACCATAAGTTATCAATATGTTTACTATTTATTTAAAATTATATATATTAATTATGAAACAATTAATTTATATAAAATATAGCTACTTACCTTTTACGCAATAATAGTATTTCAAAAAATCCGTCTTAAGTGCCTAACAAAAATTAAACCCTAATAAAAATCTATCCTATAATGTTTACCATAGTTATCAAATATTTTTTGGATATAAAGAAGCATATTATTCCAACTCAAATGAGTAGAATAATCAATCCAAACATACTTCATGAACCTCCAAAGGGTTTCAATAATATTTAGTTCAGGAGAATAAGGAGGAAGATATAAAACTTATTCGCATTAAATGAAAAAAACCATTTAAATGTTGAGTATGAGCCGTACCCAGTGTATTAAGTGCAATGTACCAGTTATCATCTAAGTAGAGTATTTTTAAAACTTGACACTCTCTAAAAACATAAACTTTCTCATTGGGTTTATGATGCTTTATGGTCAAATAAGTACGATTGACAATCGCCTCTTCCAATGTTTCCAAAAGCTTAACACTGTGAGCATTTAACTTTTCATACGGGCTGTTTTCTATCTGATAAACAGGAGAGCTTCCATAACCCAACTTTTCTAACAACACTTTGTTTTTAGCCATAAAATCATCATACAAAACCGTGTCAACCGTAGAGAGTAAGCGTAACAATCGTTTAATAAGTTGGGGATCGGTACTGAAAAGTTCAGAGAAAGAATCCGTAGACAAAAGGTAATAACAGTCACCTTTTTTAATTAAATTATCGGAGAAGTATTCACAAATGGTTTTAAAGTCATTTTGTAAAGTTTTAACATCCACATCATAAAGCAGTGCCAGTTCTTTCACACAGACTTTATGATGCTTCGAGAAGCGTTCCAAAATACTAAAAAGACGGATAGGTTTAGTCATAAACAAGTATGACCAAATAGTTTTTTATCCCACCTTTATTCTTTAGCTTTAAAGATATTGATACAAGGACTTTTATCTTGTTTCATTTATGCTCCAATCATTTTTAAAGTTTCATCGATGCCATCTTCTAGCTGTCGCAGTCGGTTAAGCTCTTCTAAAATGCATTCTTCTA
>CACVAR010000182.1 GCA_902727905.1 uncultured Sulfurovum sp.
TCTTTGTTCATGTTTATCTTCACCGTTTTACCTCAAATTTTCTTTAACGTTAATCTCTTCTAGCCTTGCTTTGATAATATCTTGTTCTTCTTCAAGAATTATTTTAACTCTGTTTAAGTGTGCTAACTCGCTGCTTTCATAATAAATTTGATTATCCAAATAGATATTAGGTATGGTTAACAAGAGCGCTAAGGCAGCCAACATAATGGTAATTAATAGCATTCCTAGCGTTACACCATTCTCTTCAACCATATTTTCTTTAGACATCTTCTTTTCTCCTTTTAAAAATAAATGTTCTAAGTTTGGCTGAACGTGAACGAGCATTAATTTTTAGTTCTTTTTTGGTAGCCACAATGGGTTTTCTTACTAACATTTTTCCTAAGTCATTGTCTTTTCCACAAGTACAACGCATGGCCTGAGGATCACAAATACATTTTGTTGCCCATACTTTATAACGATTTTTTACCAATCTATCTTCTAAAGAGTGAAAAGTAATAAGTGAAACAATCGTTCCATCTAACTCACCAGCTTTATACTTCTCTTCTAGTACATCTAAAAGTCCTTCTATCTCACCGAGTTCATTGTTGACTTCAATACGAATGCCTTGAAAAGAAAGTGTCGCAGGATGAATCTTTCCACCACGAGGAATAACCGTACAAATAATATCTGAAAGCTCTTTCCCACTCTCAATAGGCTTATCTGAACGTGCTTGAACAATAGCTGCAGCAACTTTTCGATAAGAACGTACCTCACCATAATGGTTTAAAATGTATTCTAATTTATCTTGAGGATACTCATTAACTACCTCATAAGCTGATAAGGTTGCTCCTGTATCCATTCGCATGTCCAAAGTTTCACTTTCAAAAGAAAAGCCTCTGTCCATCTTGTCTAACTGTAAAGAAGAAACACCAAAATCAGCCAATAATCCTCTAAGTGGTGTTTCTTTTAATGTAGGCAAGGTATTGGCGAAAGTCCCTTTGTAAAGTTTTGAGCGTTCTTTAAATGCTTCGAGCCGTTTTTTTGAAAAGGCTAAAGCTTCATCGTCTCTATCTATTCCTATATGTTTTATCTGTTCATAAGTTTGTAACATAGCCTCAGAATGCCCAGCATAACCAAGCGTACAATCAACAAAGTAGCCCTCTTTTATGGTCGAGAATCCATCTAACACCTCATCAAGTAATACAGGGATATGGGGGATGTTATTCATATTTTATTCACTTTATAATTTGACTTTTTATTTTGATATAATAGCAGAAACTTTTTAGGATTCTAAATCACTATGAACGCGCATCTTCTTAAAGAACTACAACATATATCTCACTCCATGTTTGCTAAAAATTACTTTGGTGTTTTTCATGGTTCCCTGTCGGCTAAAACTGACATTCATGCTTTTATTATCAATAAAAAAGATATCATTCTTGATGAAGTGGATGAAGATGGGTTTATAAGACTAACTTGTAATACAAAAAAAGATTATCGTTGGAAAGAAGCATCCAATGATGCTGCAATACATTCAGAGATATACACAACACTACCAAATGCAAAATATATCTCATATACCATGCCTCCCTATACAACGGCTTATACTTTTGATCACACTATTGTTATTCCTAGAGACTATTATGGTTCTACTATCTTAAAAGAAGTGCATGTTTATGATCCAAAAAACTTTAAAAACTGGGAAGAGAGAGCCCCCCATGAAATTGCAGACTATTTTGAAAAAAACGATACGCATCTTTTACTGATTAAAGGTTTTGGTCTTATCTCTTATGACAGGGATTTACGAGAGATGGTTAAGAAGGTTGCTATCTTAGAAAACTCATGTAGACTCTTAACAATTAACAAGATGAATACCCCCTAAAAAGTAAAAAATTTATAATTTAATAAAAAAATAAGTATTATTTAAACTAATAACTATTATAATTACAACAACAAATTTATACTAAAGGCACTACGATGAAAAAAATTTTACTAATTACAGCTTTAACAGCGACTATGATGACAGCTTCACATGCTGACTTCTTTCTTTCAGACATGATGACTGATATGACAGATAGTATGAGAGACATGACTGATTCATTAAAAGATGATGATAAAAAAGATGGTGAGTCTTCTACATTTGCATTTGGTGATATGATGACTGACATGACTGATACTATGAGAGACATGACTGACAGTATGAGAGACGTAATGACTGACATGACTGATAGCATGAGAGATTCTTTTGATGAAGTTAAAGATTCAGTAGATGATATTAAAGATGATGCTACAGATACAGCTAAAGAAACAACAAAAAAAGCGTAGTTTTCACTACTCCAAGAGTTACTATATTTAGTAACTCTAGCTCACCTCTTTCTAATTTAAATACCCAAACAATAAATAAAATAACGAAGCAACAAATGCACCTATAAGAGCATATGGCATTTGCGTACGTACATGTTCTATATGGTCACAGCCTGTAGCCATAGAAGAGATAATTGTTGTATCGGAAATAGGTGAAACATGATCACCAAAAATTCCTCCTGAAACCACAGCTCCTATCATTAGTGCTATGTTCAGATCAAAAGTTCCAGCTAAACCTAATGCAATGGGCATCATAATAGAAAAAGTTCCCCAAGAAGTTCCTGTTGAAAATGCTGTTAATGCTGCAATAAGAAAAACCAATAAAGGTAACAAATAAAGAGGTATAGACGCAGCTTTAACTTCTGTAGCAATGTACTTGGCTGTTCCAAGTTCTTTAATAATATCGCCAATAAAAAATGCCAACAGTAAAATAAGTACAATCGGAATCATGTCAGAAATTCCTTCATAAAAACCAGAAAAATACTCCTTATGTTTCATATATCCTTTAGTTATATAATAAACATACATAAATATTAAAGTTCCAATAGTCGCATAAAAAATAGAAGTAGATCCAGAACCTGCTAAAATGTCTCCCTTTCCTGTGTAGTATAAGGAGAGAGGTACCATAGCGATTAATACTAAAATAGGTAAAACCATTACCCAAATAGAACGATGTTTACCTTCCTCAACGACTGTTGGGACATAAGGTATGGGCTTAGCTTTTTTCATAGGTCCAATATTTATATCCAATAAAATAGTCAAAAAAACAATTACTAGAATAATTAAAGAGTAAAAATTATAAAGGATTGACTCTATCAGTAGGGGAATCCCTTCACCTTGAATAACATTATCATTTAAAGCAACAACGATAAGACCTAAAAGTAAAGCACCCCAAGCATTAAATGGAAAAAGTGAACAGACAGGGGATGAAGTCGAATCACAAATAAATGCTAACTTCTCTCTACTCACCTTGTTTTTGTCACAAAGTGGTTTCGCTACCGTACCTGCTACCAAAGCTGTTATGGAAGACTCTATAAAAATAATTACTCCTATAAAGTAAGCTAAAAATTGTGCGCCTTTAGGAGAATCAATGGCTTTTTGTTTCCTACTTAGATAAGTAATAAAACCATCAACCCCACCTGAACGTGATATCAGTTTAATAATAGCACCAACTAAAAGTGCAAAAATAAGTGTTTTGGTTATCCAACCTTCAGAAAAAAGTTTAACAATACCTTCTAGCAATTCAACCATAGCGATTAAAGGATTAAAGTTATGCAGTACTAATTCCCCAAAAAATATACCTGAAAGTAACGATACCACAACATCTTTTGTTATAATTGCCATCACGATGATGAAAAGTGGGATGAGTACCGAGAGAAATCCTAAGTCTTCCATGATTTGTCCTCTAAATATTAAATTATCAAATAGGATTATATCATAATGAATAAACTTAGTTTTTTATCTTTGACCCTACTTTTTTTTACAGCATGTAACAACACAACTGCCACAGCACTTGAACCTAAAGTTGAAAAACCACAAGCTCCAAAAATTATTACTGCCCCCCTTCCTTCGGTAGAGAAGCCAACTATTAGTATTCCAAGTGATTCATCACAACTATTGCTAGTAACAACTGATAATTGGTCTACTAAAAATGGAACATTACAACGTTATGAAAGAACCAATAATCAATGGGTTAAGGTTGGAGAAAGCCTCAGTATTGTTATTGGTAGAAATGGTTTAGGCTGGGGTAAAGGTCTACACACAACACCAAGTAATGCACAGTACATTAAAAAAGAAGGAGATGGTAAAGCACCTGCTGGACTTTTTTCTTTAGGAAGTGGATTTGGTTATAGCTCAACTAACTTTGAAATGAAATTCCCCTATGCGACTTATAAAACTACCGACCATTGTGTTGATGACTCAAGTTCACAATGGTATAACCAAATTATTGACTCAAAAAAAATAGCTAAAGATTACAAAAGTTTTGAGCATATGAAAATGCGTAATAACCTCTATAAGTATGGAATTACGGTAAACCATAACCCTCAACAAATTACACAAGGAGGTTCTTGTATCTTTATACATATTAAAAATAAAAGTGGAAAAGGTACTGCTGGTTGTACAGCCATGCGTGAAGATGAAATAGTTACGATATTAAAGTGGCTAAAGGAAAATAAAAAGCCACTGTTATTACAATTACCAGAAGAAGAAATGGTAAAAGTACATTTAAACTAAAAGTCCATTTTGTTTAAGAAAAGGTTTGATATCTAAAGAAATTTCAGAAAATTTAGAGATTAAGTGGTTTAAACTCTTATCTTCTGAAATCCATTCTGAAAGGTTCGCAGAAAAGTATTGCTTTTCACCAGATGTAAAACCTACGTAACCACTAAGTGCGTTTTGAATAATATTTACTTGATTTAATTCTCTATCCTGTCCCATTTTATACAGCCTTTTAAATTTATTTTAGTTACATAAAATAATCCTAACTAAATATAACAAAAACCAAAGAATGATATTTTTTTTATTATTTTTATTTAAAAATAAATTAAACTAAAAAAAATATAAAATAATATTAAAAAACTAATTTCTATACTTAAAAATTAAACTTATTTTATATTATAATATATTATAATCAATACAGAAAAAATCATGTTCTATTACAAAGGGAAACAATGTTTAAGGGAAATAAAAAATCAACAAATTCAGCACCACAAACTAACCGAAATACCTATATTGCGAAAGAAATCGAAATAACGGGTAACTTTAAAGGACAAGGAGATGTTCAAGTGGAAGGTATTTTAAATGGTGATATCTCAGTTACTTCTGTCATCATTGGTCAAGATGGAACGGTAAATGGAACCATCAATGCTACAAATGTTATTATCAATGGAAAGCTAAATGGTTCAGTCTTTTGTGACACATTGGAAATAATGTCAAATGGTAATGTTTCTAATGAAGTTAGAGTTAAGCAACTCCTAATTTCAGGGAAAGTTGATGGTTCTATTGAAGCCAAAGAAGATATTAATATTGACAATACAGGGGTAGTCAGTGCAAATAATATGAAAAGTAAAAATATTTTAGTTAATGGAGCAGTTCAAGGAAAAGTTATGGCTTCAGAACTTCTCGAGGTTGGACCAACTGGTTCAGTTAAGGGTGAAATTACCATTAAAAATATTAAAACACATGAAGGTGGAAAACTTTTAGGTTCTATGCATAACTATGTAGAAGAAAAGAAACCTGAACCCATAGCAGAAGAAGTAAAAGCTTAATCTTCAAAGTCCACACCCTCCCAAAACTCATCGTAGTCAAGGTTAGTAGCACTCTCTTCCTTCTCTATGAGTCTCTCTTTTTCTACTTTAAAATAACGCTCTAATGCTTCATCTAACATGGTATTAATGTCTTTATTTAACAATTCAGCATACGCTCTTAAACTGTCTATCTTATCTTGTCTCAACTCTATTTTCAAATGATTATCCATATGTTATATCTCCTATTTTCCAAAAAAATAAATTAAATCTGGAAATAATACTATAATTAACAATGCTAAAAGCTGTAAACCAATAAAAGGCAATACCCCTTTATA
>CACVAR010000183.1 GCA_902727905.1 uncultured Sulfurovum sp.
TTCAAATACTCAAACAAAAATACCGTAATCGGCGTAAACGCTATAACTTAAGGGTAAATCTGATTTGTGCATTAATCAACTTTGATAGGAATATGATGGTTTAGTTGGAAGTTTTGCAAGAAGTCTACTATGTATTCCCAAACAACAGAACCAACAGCTGATTCTTCATAAGAATAAAAAGTATAAAAAGGAACTTTATGAAGTTGTATCCCATCTTCATCTTCCAGTTCAGCCTGAGGATTTGTAATGGGAATGTAAGTTTCTAAAATATAATCAGTACTCGCCAAAAGTGTTTGTGATACGAGTACTAAGAAAAATAATGTTTTTGCTAATGTTTTCATGTTTTATTATAGCAATATTTGTACTATAAAAAAGTCTCTTTGTTGATTCAGACCCAATTATCTAAACTTAATCCATCAACACGGATAAACTCTTTTGTATTGTTTGTAACAAGTGTCAAATATCTTCAATCTTCGAAAAGCAAGCTCAACAAGCCATCAGTAACCCTAAAATTAACAGTTTTTAACTCTTCCACTATCTCTTTTATCTCATTATTACTAAGATAAGTCTTCTTTTTATAGACTAACAATATGCCAATCAAACCAATAACATTTAAACCCATAGAAGTAGCAATGTTTTTACCTCTCTTTTCATCTATGATAAGAGGTAACTTTTGCTCTTCAGCCAATACAATTGATTCTGACTCTCCCAAATCTAAACGAATCAAAAGCTCTTTTACTTTTTTTTGATTTTGGACTTCCTTCACTGTTATTCTTGAAATAGAAATATATTCATCTACAATCTGTTTAGCCCTCTTGTGAACGGTTACTTCATTGTAAACAGAAGGTGTAATAATGATGGTATCTGAGAATTTAAAAAGAAGTTCAAATCTCTCAATATTTATAAGAGAGATAAGTGTGGTACTGTCAGAAATGACAATGGAGTTTAAAGCCATTTATTAGCCTCTGTTTTAATGCTCTCTACATCATCTTCTATCCATGTAATGTTCAAGCTATTTAGCAAACTCATCGCTTCTTGTTTGGGTATTTCTAACATCTCTGCCATTTTCCCAAGAGAGATTATTTCCATCTTATAAAGTTCAATAGCAACTGTTTTTTTTACACCCATAGAAAAAATATCATCATTCAACGGTAGTGTAATACCTATTGGCTTACCATGTCTTGTTACAAAAACAGAATCTCCCTCATCAAGATATTTTGTCATAGAAGAGGGATTATTTTTTAAATCTCTTATGGCTACCGTTTGCATATTTATTCCTTTTACTACGATTTGTAGGAATATTATAGCTTAGATAGACTAAAAAAGTAACTTATGCCAAAAAAATAACTATAAAAAAGTCTCCCTATAAACCTCTTCATCATAAGCCACATGAACCTTGCCATCACCATACTCAATAACCGGTCGTTTAATCAAATAGTTCTCTTTAGCCATCCACTCTATTTTACCTTCATCATCAAGATTCAGCTCTTTTAATTTTAAATCTCTGTACTTTGTTCCACGTGTGTTAAAAAGTACTTTCATGTCTATCTGTTTTAACCACTCACGGATTTTTTCTTCACCTACAGACTCTACTTTATAGTCTACAAAGTCAAACTCTATGCCATTGTCTTTCATAAATTTTCTAGCTTTTCCTACTGTTGAACATGTTTTGATGCCGTATATTGTCATATTGTTACCTCTTTTTGATTTCTAACAGAGATTATACACAAACTCTTTTATAGAAAAAAACCACAAAATATATGGTAGAATAAAACAAGCTTCACAAAAGAGGGAAAAAATGAGTCAAGCTAATCCATCAACCTTTTTAATAAAAAGTTCTAAAAACAGAAGTTTTGGTACAGGATTCTGTGTCCATAAAGATGAACGAGGTAGCTACTTAGTCACCTGCGCTCATGTGGTCAATGCCTGTATAATAGACAACCTCATTGTTGACAACTACCCTGCTAAACTTTTGTATCTCTCAGAAGATGAAGAGCTTATGGACTTGGCTGTTGTCTATGTTGAAGGACTTACTAACACAACAACCCTAAAACTTTGTGACAGCATGGCACATGAAGGTGACCATTTTACTGTAACAGGTTACCGACCTCACAAAGACAAACATGCCCAAGAACCACTTGATGGGTTCATCAAAAAGTCTTATCAACTTGAATCATCAGAAACAAAACAGTGGATTTATGAACTTAGTATCAATGAAGATGATAGCATCGAACAAGGCTACAGTGGCTCAGCTGTTGTCTCTACAGAAACAGGTTTAGTCATGGCAGTGGCAACCGACCGAAAACGAGATGGTAAAAATGCTTATGCCACACCCATTCACCATTTAAAAGAGATTTGGCAAGAGATACCCCAAGCCCTTTTTGTCTCCACTGAAAGTACCAATCCCTACAAAGGACTACAGAGTTTTTCCTACGAAGACCGACACAACTACTACGGAAGAGAAAAAGAGTCCAAAGAGATAGCAAAGCAACTACCCAAAACCAAACTCTTTACCCTTTTAGGTGCGAGTGGTTCGGGTAAAAGCTCTCTCATCTTTGCTGGGGTCATGCCACTCATAGAAAATAGTGATGTTCAGATACTCTCTCTACGCCCTCAAAGTCACCCTTTTAAAAGTTTGGCAACTGTATTCATCCCTACCCTCTACCCTGACAAGCTCGAACAGATAGAACAGAATGAGAAGTTAACAAACAAACTGGCGAACAATGACATCAAACTTAACAATCTGGTTGAAACTTTTTTACAAGAGACCCAAGCCAAACATCTTTACCTCATTTTAGATCAATTTGAAGAGCTGTTTACCCTCACCAAAGAGCAAAAAATACGGAATCATTTTTTAGACCAACTGTTAACCCTCATAAACTCTGAACTCAATGTCACTCTATTACTCTCCATGAGAGCAGACTTTCTCTCTCATCTCTCTTACTATGAACCCTTTAACCAAGCCTATAATGACCACCAAAATACCATCTTAAGTCTACTCAGTGAAGCCAAACTAAGAAAAGTCATCGAGCAACTAGCCCTCTCACAAGGAGTCAAGTTCCAAGATGGTTTGGTAGACAGAATTATAGATGAGATAGAAAACGAAGCAGGACAACTACCTCTGCTAGAGTTTGCCCTAGACCAGCTTTGGACAAACAAGAAGGGTAGAGTCATTACCCATGAAGTACTAGATGAGATGAAAAGCATCTCTCACTCGATTAGCCACTATGCAGACAAAATCTATAATGATACTAAAGACAAAGAGTCCATCAAAAAAGTCCTCATAAAACTGGTTAACCCTGGAGCAGGTACCGAAGACACACGACGGATAGCTTCTCTTGATGAGTTTTCAGAGATAGACCGAGAGACCATCGTGAAACTAGCCAGTGAACGGCTCATCGTCACCCAAGACCAAAACATCGACATCGTCCATGAAGCCCTTATCCGTGAATGGGGACAACTCCAAGAGTGGATAGAAGAGTACCGAGAATTTTTAGAGTGGGAAAAACGGCTTAGAGATGATAGAAAGGTCTATGAGGAGAATGGGTCTAAGAAGGAGGATTTACTTAAAGACAGCCGATTACTTAAGGCTGAGGAGTTTGTGAAAAGTCATGAAGCGTATATTGCTCCTGATGATAAGGCTTTTGTAGATAAGAGTAGTGAGAGTGATAAGAAGAGAAAAAGAAGAGATAAGCTTTTTATTGGATCAGCTTTTTTAGTACTTCTCTCTATAATCGCCGTGATAAGCTATCTACTGAACCTCTCTAACAACAAAACTGAAGAAGCAGAAAAAGCACAAAAAAATACCCAACAACTCCTCTACAAAAACACCGTCCAACAAGGAAAACTCTATCGTGACCATTTAAATGACCCACTAAAAAGCAAACTCATCTTCACTGATGCTATTATCAAAAGTACCAATGAAGTAGAGTACAAAAACGGTCAGATTCTTTACAACTCTAGTTTTAAAACCAATATCCATTTAAACAGTATAAAAGAGCATAAAGGCTTTGTTAAAGGTGCTACCTTTAGCAAGGATGAGCAGAAAATCCTCTCTTGGAGTCATGATGGTACGGTGAAGCTTTGGGAGACACAAAGCAAAGAAGCTCTACAAACCTTTGAACATAAAGACAAGGTTTTAGGTGCTAGCTTTAGCAAGGATGAGCAGAAAATCCTCTCTTGGAGTCGTGATGGTACGATGAAGCTTTGGGACACACAAAGCAAAGAAGCCCTACAGAGCTTTAAACATGAAGACTGGGTTAATGGGGCGAGCTTTAGCAAAGATGAGCAACAGATTCTTTCTTGGAGTGGTGATGGTACAGTAAAACTTTGGGACAGCAAGAGCAACGAAGCCCTACAGAGCTTTAAACATGAATGCTGGGTTAAGGGGGCGAGCTTTAGCAAAGATGAACAACAGATTCTCTCTTGGAGTCGTGATGGTACAGTAAAACTTTGGGACAGCAAGAGCAACGAAGCCCTACAGAGCTTTAAACATGAAAGCTCTGTTTATGGGGCGACCTTTAGCAAAGATGAGCAACAGATTCTCTCTTGGAGTGGTGATGGTACAGTAAAACTTTGGGACAGCAAGAGCAACGAAGCCCTACAGAGCTTTAAACATGAAAGCTCTGTTTATGGGGCGACCTTTAGCAAAGATGAGCAACAGATTCTCTCTTGGAGTGGTGATGGTACAGTAAAACTTTGGGACAGCAAGAGCAACGAAGCCCTACAGAGCTTTAAACATGAAAGCTCTGTTTATGGGGCGACCTTTAGCAAAGATGAGCAACAGATTCTCTCTTGGAGTGGTGATGGTACAGTAAAACTTTGGGACAGCAAGAGCAACGAAGCCCTACAGAGCTTTAAACATGAAGACTGGGTTAATGGGGCGAGCTTTAGCAAAGATGAGCAACAGATTCTCTCTTGGAGTGCTGATGGTACAGTAAAACTTTGGGACAGCAAGAGCAACAAAGCCCTACAGACCTTTAAACATGAAAGGTCTGTTAATGGTGCTACCTTTACTAAAGATGAGCAACACATTCTCTCTTGGAGTTATGATGGTACGGTGAAGCTTTGGGATATCAAGAGTCAAGAAGCCCTACAGACCTTTAAACATGAAAGGTCTGTTAATGGTGCTACCTTTACTAAAGATGAGCAGAAAATACTCTCTTGGAGTTGGGATGGTAGGGTCAATCTTTGGGATATTAAGAGTCAAGAAACCTTACAGACCTTTACGCATGAAGATTGGACTACAGGTGTATACTTTAGCCAAGATGCACAGAAAATCCTCTCTTGGAATGGTGATGGAATGGTTAAGCTTTGGGATACTAAGAGCCAAGAAGCCCTACAGACCTTTAAACATGAAGGCATGGTTGAGGGTGCACTCTTTAGCAAAGATGAGAAGAGAATACTTTCTTGGAGTAAAGGTGGTATGGTGAAACTTTGGGATGCAAAAAGTAAGGAAGTCCTACAAACCTTTGAACATAAACACTTGGTTTTGGGTGCTACTTTTAGCAAGGATGAGCAGAAAATCCTCTCGTGGAGTAGTGATGGTACGGTGCAGATTAACAAACTTTATGATGAGATAGATATAAAGTTACAAAAAGAGGATTATCCTTTAAAAGTTGAAGTGGAAACAGGAGTTAGGTTAAAACCTTCTGGAGAGTTAGAAGTACTCAAGGCTGATGAGTGGAGAGAGAAGAAAAAGAAGTGGGAGGAGCGTTTGGAAGAGTTAAATATAGATTAATTTAAAAATTTCATCTCTAATAAATAAACAATAAAGTTAATTAGACTTCTTGCAAAACTTGCATCTAAACCATCATATTCCTATCAAAGTTGATTAATGCACAAATCAGATTTACCCTTAAGTTATAGCGTTTACGTCGATTACGATACTTTTGTTTGAGCATTTG
>CACVAR010000184.1 GCA_902727905.1 uncultured Sulfurovum sp.
GAAAAGATTTTTTTGAAAATTCAGATGTTGCAAAACAGATGATAGCTGATGCAAGTGAGCGTACAGGAATAGACTTTGAAAATCTTCTTTTTGAAGAGAACGAGAACTTAGGTCAAACAGAGTTTACACAACCAGCTATTTTATTGGTTGCTGCTATTGCGCATAAATTGTTTACCGATGCAACAGAGATTAAACCAACAATTACCATGGGACACTCATTGGGTGAGTTTTCTGCTTTAGTAGCTGCTGGTGCTTTAGATGCCATTGATGCTGTTGAGTTAGTTAACTTACGTGGAAAACTTATGGCTGAAGCCTGTTCAAAACAAGAAGTGGGGATGATGGTTTCTTTAGGTCTTTCAGACGAAGTTGTAGAAGGTATTTGTGAAGAGCAAAGAACAGCTGGACTTCAAGTGTGGGCTGTTAACTACAATGCTGATGGTCAGATTGTTATTGCAGGAATTAAAAAAGACTTAGAAGTTTTAGCACCTATTTTAAAAGAAGCAAAAGCAAAAAGAGCAATGTTACTTGATATGTCGGTAGCTTCACATTGTCCATTACTTCAAGAGGCTGTTGAACCACTTTCATCGAAGTTGAATGAGATGATTAAAGATGAGTTTATTGCTCCTGTTATTTCAAATGTAACAGCAAATGCTTATGGTTCAAAAGCTGAAGCACTTGACTTACTTCCTCAACAACTTGTATTGCCCGTTAAGTACAAACACTCTATGGCAAACTTTGATGATGAGGTAGATTGTTACATTGAGTTTGGTCATGGAGCTGTTCTTAAAGGATTAAATAGAAAAGCAACTAAAAAACCACACTTTAATGTTTCAGATATGGCTTCACTTGAAGCGACTATTGAAGCGATTAAAGCTTTATAATATCTCTGTAGGGTACGTTTTTTAACGTACCACTAATATACTTTCCAATTTAAAAAGTCACACAAACGAGTACCCATGAAACTAAGTAACCGTGCAAACAACATCGCACAATCTGAAATACGCGCAATGTCCATTTTATGTAATGAGAAAAAAGGACTGAACATGGCTCAAGGGCTTTGTGACCTTGAAGTGCCTTTACCTGTTGTACAAGGGGCAAAAGAGGGCATTGATGCTGGGCAAAATACCTACACGTCTGCGTATGGTAACTACAAGTTACGCGCTGCCATTGCTAAAAAACAAAATGACTTTTATGATCAAGGGGTCGAAGTAGACAATGTATTGGTAAGTCTTGGAGCGACAGGAGCGTTTTATGCGACGGCGATGTCTTTGCTAAATGAAGGTGATGAGGTTGTATTGTTTGAGCCTTACTATGGTTACCATGTGGCAACGCTTCAGTCCATTGGTTGTAAGATAAAATACATCCGAACCACCCCACCAAGCTATGCGATAGATTTTAATGAACTGAAAGAGGCTATTTCTGAAGAGACAAAAGCTGTACTCATTTGTAACCCTTCTAACCCTAGTGGAAAAGTTTATACCAAAGAAGAGTTAGAAACGCTTTCAAGTATTATTAATGAGAATGACCTTTTTTTGTTTTCCGATGAGATGTATGAACACTTTATTTACGATGGTTTAGAGTTCGTTTCAGCCTTGAGCATTGAGAGTTTAAAAGAGCGAACGGTAGTTATCTCTGGATTTTCAAAGATTTACTCCATTACCGGTTGGCGACTTGGGTATGCCATTACGAGTAAAGAAGTTATTGACGCTGCATCAGCCTTTAATGACCTTGTCTATGTCTGTCCTCCTGCTCCATTGCAAAACGGAATTTTAAAAGGACTGAATGAACTGCCAAAGTCTTACTACACGGATGTAGCAAAAGAGCATCAAGAAAAAAGAGACAAGTTCATAACAGCGTTGAATGACGCTGGCTTAAAAGCTGAGTACGTTAAAGGTGCTTACTACGTACTCGCAGACATCTCTAAACTTGAAGGTGCTGATGACAAAGAGAAAGTAGTGAACTTGTTAGAAAAAACAGGCATTGCTACCGTACCTGCTAGAGCCTTTTACCAAGACAGTGAAGGCATTAATTTGGCTCGATTTTGTTTTTCTAAAAAGGCAGAAGAGTTGGATGAGGCTATTGAGAGGTTGAAGAGGCTTTAGGTTTAATTTACCTTTGGTTATAATCAATTTATATCCAAAATAGAAAAGGTGTAACTATGGAAGCAGTAGATTTACGAAAAGGTTTGATTACGACTATTAATACATTACCTGCTGATATGTTAGAAGAACTTAATAAATTTCTTAGTTTTTTAGAATATACAAATCTTTCTAATACAGATGGTTCTAAAGAAGAGATTTTACAAAATATAGAAACATCAGCAAAAGAGATGCAGAAAATAAAAGAGGGAACATTAAAAGCTAGAAGTGCTAATGAGTTTTTAAATGAACTGTAATATCTTTTGATGCTTGATAAGATGTTCCCAATTGTAAGTTGGGAACATTGATATTTATATTAAATTTAAAATCTCTTCCCCTCAATATCTCCCAATATCTTATCTATCTTAGCATCCGTAGAAAAACATTTTTGCATGGTACAGGCTGAAAAATCATTTTCTTTTACAGCTTTTCTAAGCACATAAGGGTAGTAGAGTTCATCGATCTCTTTTTGGTGCGTTAGTAAATTTTCTTTATTTGCTTTGATGATGACCACACCGTTTTGTAGCATGAGGGCTACTTTGGTTGCGTACGGTGTTTCACTTGATTCTAGGTTGATTTTTCTTGCGTGAAGTGTTAGCATGTTTTGGGCTAAGTCATACGCATCGTAGTCATCGCTTAGGTGGGCTAGGAGGAGTATGTTTTCGATGCTCACAGCCATGGCTGAACGGTAGGGCATGTCGTCTAGGTCGGCGATGGCTTTGAAGTTGTCGTCGGAGAGATGCCATTGTTTTTCTTTGTAGAACTTTTGAATGCTTTGAGCATTGAGCTTTTTGGCTAAGTCTAAATGCTTCTCTTCAAAAGTTGCTTGATAGGCTTCTATGAGAGCAGCGATTAAAAAGGCGTAGTCTTCTAGGTAGCCTTTGACTTTGGGTTCTGTTCCTAAGATGCGTTGGTGGTAGAGTTCATCTTTTAAGTAGAGCTTACTAACTAATGCATCTAAAGACTTAAGTGCTTTTTCTTTTTCTCCAGCTTTCAAGAGTCCTTTGATAAAAAGAGCGTTCCATGAAGTTTGTATTTTGTAGTCTACAAAAGGATAGTCTCTCTCTTTTCTAAGCTCTAAAAGTATCTCTTTTATTTTGGCTAGATTTTTAGGTTCGATTTCATCACTTAAGAAGGGGTTGGATGTTTTATCTTCAAAGTTTCCTTCTTCTGTAATGTTAAAGTAGTTTAGTGCCAGTTGAGCTTCGGCATTACTAATGCCTTTTTGCTCTAATACTTTGAGCGTTTCTCTATAAGTATAGGTAAAGTACTTTCCTTCTACGCCATTACTATCAGCATCTGAGGCAGAGTAGAAAAGGTTTTCTTTTTCAAAACGTGCATAGATGTTTTTGATGGTTTTGTTCATTGTTTCTTTGAATAATTCATTGCCAGACATTTTGTAGGCATTATCATAGGTTTCGAGCAGTTCAGCATTGGTATAGAGCATTTTTTCAAAGTGAGGAGTTCTCCACTCTTCATCGGTAGAATAACGATAGAACCCACCTTCTATTTGGTCGTTTATTCCTCCTTTTGCCATGGCTGTTAAGGCATCATCTGCCATAGTTTTTGCATCAAAATTTAGCGTCAGTCGTGAGATATCTAAAAGGGTATCAAAACTTGTAGCATGAGGGAACTTAGGTTCGACGCCAATACCTTTATATCTCGCGTCATACTTCTCTGTTAATTGGCTTAGAAATAGCATAGAAAGGTTTTCATCAATGGGTATAGAAGTATTTTCTGCTAATGCAGATTTGTTCTTAGTGAGTCTACCGATATTATAAGTCATGGTAGTAGCAAGTTCTTTTCTATTGTGGTACAAGTCATACATGTCTGGTAAAATCTCATCTAAACCTCTGTATTTGGACTTGGCTTTTGGAGGTAAATAAGTAGCTGTATAAAAGACTTTGGCATCAGGAGTCATAATGACAGTTAAAGGCCAGCCACCAGCACGTTGATTCATTACTTTGTAGACATCCTGATAGTGCTTGTCAATGTTAGGATATTCCTCACGGTCAACCTTTATGTTTATAAAGTCTCTGTTTAGTATTGCTGCTACCTCTTCATTTTCAAAAGACTCATGCCCCATTACATGACACCAGTGGCAAGTACTGTAACCAATGGAAAGAAAAATAATTTTGTTTTCTTGTTTAGCTTTGGCTAAGGCTTCATCACCCCATGGTAACCAGTTGACAGGATTGTTAGCATGTTGTAGTAAGTAGGGTGACTCTTCATTTTTTAGTTCATTGGCTTGGGTGTTCATTAGTAGTAATCCTAGTATTATTAGCTTCTTTAACATGTGGAGTCCTTGTTAATTAAGTGATAATAGCTGGATTTGTTGAAAAAGATATTAAGCAGGGTGTACATAAATTAAATTTATGTACAAAAGTTAAAACTCTGAAGCGAGTACGGACTCCATTCCTTCTTTATTTAATAATCTAATGAGGTTACTAGAGCCATGTTTTCCTGTTGTTGAACCAATGGTTACAATGAAACGTTTGTCTTCGTTAACACGTTTTTCATCTAAAATCTTTTTAACAAAGTCATAAAGAAGTTTGGTTGGGTTTTTAACAGGATCCATAATAAAAAGTGGACGTACTCCCCAAACAAGGTTAAGTTTTCTATGTGTTTTGAGTGAGTGTGAAACAGCATAGATACTCTGTTTCGGTCTATATTTTGAAAGTGTTTGTGCTGACAAACCTGACATGGTAAAAGGAACTAAGGCTTCATGTGATAGATTTTTCGCTAACTCTACAGCTGCTTTAGAGACAGCTTCACCTTCACTCACTTCTTGAAAATCTTTAAAGTAGGGATAATCTTGTTCAACATCTTTGATGGTGTCGTGAAGTACTTCTACCGATTGGATAGGAAATTTACCGATGGTTGTTTCATCACTAAGCATTACAGCATCGGTTCCATCGTAAACAGCATTGGCAATGTCACTTACCTCTGCTCTTGTTGGGAACGGATTGTCTTTCATGGTGGTAAGCATTTGGGTGGCTGTGATGGATGGTTTGTTCATTTTGTTTGCGACTGAAATAATGTGCTTTTGTATTCTTGGAAGTTTGGTTACGCCAAATTCTGCACCAAGGTCTCCACGCGCTACCATAACACCGTCTGAAACATCAAGAATTTCTTCCAAGTTCGTAATGGATTCACCTGTTTCAATTTTAGAAACAATGAACGGGTCAAAGTCATGTTTTGCCATAATTTGTTTTGCTTTTAAAATGTCTTTTTTATTTTGAACAAAAGAGAGTGCAACAATGTCAATGCCTTGTGTTGCACCAAAAGCAATGTCTTCTTCATCTTTTTTAGTGATGGCAGAGATATTTAAATTTGTTTTAGGAAAGTTCACGCCTTTTCGAGAAGTTAGTTCTCCATCATTGAGTAGTTTGAGTTTAAGACTGTTCTCATCTTTGTCAATGACTACGGTTTGCAGTGTTCCATCAGCAAAGAAAACCTCTTCACCAATATTAACCATCTCAATAATGAGTGCATAAGAGAGAGCTAAGGTATAAGGGTCTTCTTCATTTTCTTCTTTAGACAGTGTTAGGGTGTCGCCTTTGTTTAAGTTGAGTACCCCATCAATCTTACCAATACGTACTTTTGGTCCAGAGATGTCTTGTAAAATGGCAACTTCTGTTCCTAGGTTCTTTGATGCTTGACGAATAAGAGAAATATTATTTGCATGTGTTTCATGGTCACCATGCGAGAAATTTAAACGAAAGACATTGA
>CACVAR010000185.1 GCA_902727905.1 uncultured Sulfurovum sp.
TAATCAATAAACCTCTTTCCTATCAGCAACCCTAATTATAGTAATAACTAAAAACTCATTCTCTTTCAGATAAATTATTCTATAGTTCCCAGCTCTTTTTCTAAATTTACCTTGATGATTGCCTTTTAAAGCTTTGTCATTGGTAAAGATTCCATTTTGAAGATCAATAATTTTAGTGGCAATGAGTTCTTGAGCTTGTTTGTTGAGTTTTAAAAATTCTTTCTCTGCTTTTTTCTCAAAGCCGATGTTATACATCTATACCAGCTTTTTTAAATACTTCAGAGAGAGGAACAACCGTACTTTCTCCATTTTTTAGAGCATCAATTCGTTGGTCAGCAACCATTTCATCAAGTGTATCAAAATAGAATTCAATAGATTTTTGAATAAGACTTGTACGTGTTTTGTTTAGCTCAGAGGCGTATTGGTCTAAACTTTCTAAAATGTCAGTGTCTATTCTTATGTTAATGGCTTGTTTCATCATTAAGTCCTTATGAAATATTTTGTGTATACATTTGTATACTAATCTATTTATTATAAGGGTTTACTTAATCACGGTGGAATGAATATGAAGGTATGCTATAATATCAAAAATAAAATATAACATAGGATAAGTACATGTTTAAAAAAACACTTATATTAACGCTATTATCATCAATGGTACTATTTGCAGAAAGTGGTATTGGAATTAATATTAATGACGATGACTTAGAAGTAGAAGGCGTTTTAGATTCAAGAAATTTAGAAGCACTACAAACAAGCAGTACAGTTTATCAGGCTGATTTTAATTTCTTAAATGCTGACAGCGAGAAGCTTGCTGGGTTAGGAATTGCTGCTACTAATAAAGTAGAAGGGTTAGAAGGTGTAGAAATGAGTTTTGGTGCAAAGTTTATTTGGGCAGAAGTTGGTACTGAGGACTTTACATCTTTACCACTTATGGCTCAAGTAAGATATACATTCCCTCCATTACAGTTTAATATCCCTCCTGTTTCATTGGAGGCTAGAGGATTATATGCTCCTGGTTCTTTAAGTTTTGGAGACTCTGAAGAGTATAGTGAAGTAAGATTTTCAGCAGATATTGAAATGATAAATAATGTAAAAGTTTATGCTGGATACAGAAATATTCATACTAGTTATGAAGGAATTACAAGAAGTTTATTTGATACTGGTTACTATGCTGGATTAAAAATTACTTATTAAATTAGAATTCTATGAAAATGTGGGCTTGTTAGCCCACAAAAAGTCATAGTTTTATAATATTTTACTCAACAGTTACAGACTTAGCCAAGTTTCTTGGCATATCCACATCATTTCCTAGTCTTACTGAAATTTCAAGTGCAAGCAGTTGTGTAACGACCATCATTTCAAAGAACTCTAACATTGGATGTGAATCATAGGTTGTCTTTACAAAGTCATCTGCTAAGTCAAAAGGCTCTGGTGATATGGCTAAAACAGTTGCATCTCTGGCGCATAACTCCTCTACATTAGACTTTATTTTCTCATAGTGTAAAGATTTAGGCATAAGTGCTACGGTAAAGAGTTCTGCATCAGCTAGGGCAATTGGTCCATGTTTCATTTCACCTGATGGATAACCTTCTGCATGTAAGTATGAAATCTCTTTTAGTTTCAAAGCACCCTCTAATGCTAATGGAAAAAATAGGTCTCTTCCAATAAAAAAGAATCCATGACCATGTAAATAACGTTTTGAAAGACGAGTCATTTTAGGATGTAATTCATCAGCTACTAAAAGAGCTTTAGGTGTATGTCTCATTGCATCTAGTTCTTGTGATAGGAGTTCATTGTCTATTGTCTCTTTGGCTTGTGCAACATAAATAGCTAGCATCCAGAGTACCATCGTTTGGGTAGCAAATGCTTTAGTACTTGCCACACCTTTTTCAATACCTGCACGTGTTAATACAGCAGCATCAGATTCCCTTACAATAGAAGAGTTATCTACATTACAGATACTAAGACTTTTTAGACCAGCTTTTTTTGCCATTTTAAGGGCTTCAAGTGTATCAGCTGTTTCACCACTTTGAGAGATGGTCACAAAAAGTGTATCATCACGCAGTAGAGGCTCCTTATATCTAAACTCTGAAGCAATTTCAACTTGACAAGGAGTTTTTGCTATACGTTCAAAGAGGTAAGAAGCTGCAAGTGCTGAATGATATGACGTTCCACAGGCACATATTTTTATGTTTACAATATTATCAAAAAGGTCTTTGTCTAATTCTTCAAACTCTATTCTGTCATCAAGTAGGCGACCCATCATGGTATCATTCATAACAGTACTCTGTTCGTAAATTTCTTTTTCCATAAAGAAACGATAACCATCTTTTTGTGCCATTGCTTTATCCGTTGCTAAGGCTTGTTTTGAAAATGTTTTTTCACCATTTTTATCAAAAAGATGAATTTTTCCATTTTGAGCATAACCATATTCACCATCTTCTAAATAGTATACTTCTGTAGCCTTACCAATAATAGGGGTGTCTGACGAAGCAAAGTAGACATCTGAATCATTAAATCCAATAAGCATTGGAGACCCATTTTTGGCAAAATATATGGTCTCTTCATCAGCCTCTGTTATGAGTAGGGTAGCATAGGCTCCCTCTAGTTTAGAGATAGTCTTTTTAAAGGATTCCCATGGATTATTATTGAGATTGTGATTTTTCTCAAAAAGGTGAACAATAGTCTCTGTATCTGTCTGGCTTAAAAACTTAACTCCGTCAGCTTGTAACTCTTTTTTGAGTTCTTGATAGTTTTCAATAATACCATTGTGGACTACAAAAGAGTAAGCACCCATGTGTGGATGTGCATTGAGTTCAGTTGGTTTACCATGCGTCGCCCAACGAGTATGACCTATGGAGACCCCAAAACCCTTACTTTCATATTCTTTTGTTTTATCTCTTAAGTTTTTTAGTCTTCCTACTGCTTTAAAGTTTTTAAGTTGTTTATTTTCAATAACAGCAATACCAGCAGAATCATAACCTCGATATTCTAGTTCTTGTAATCCATCTAATAATATTTCTTTCTTTTCATTTTTTCCAAGATATCCAACAATTCCACACATAGTTCAACTCTCCGTAAGTTCTTTAATAATTAGAGTAGTATTATCGCAAAAGTTTCCATTCTTTTCGATTAAAAATAGGTCATTAATTCTGTTGCTTTTTGTGTGTATCTTAGCCGAGTTGATATCGACTTCTAAGTTATCAAAAAGATTAATAATATAAGAGAGTAATCCTTTTTGGTCTAAGCAGTTTACCCTCAATAATGCATTTTCTTTTGAATGATGACAATCAATAAAAATGTCTTTTTCTAAAATTTTAGGTTTTTTGATTTTTAAATCATGTATTTGGTTAAGCGACTCTTCAATGAGTTTATTTAGTGTCAGAAAATCATCTTCTTCAATCGTTTGAGAGAAATCAATTCGGAAATATTTAATACCGTTAAAGAGTTTGTATATATCCATATTCACAACATTTAAATGAGAAAGTTTATAGAGAAAGAAACTAAGATCAAGATTATCTTTTCGTAAAATTTCTATGGTTAAAAAATTGTTGTTTGAAATGAGAACATCATTATTCTCTAGTGTATGAGCTTTTGTAATTATATTGAGGATTTGTTGAGGTTTATTTTTTACAAAAAACATATCGGAATTAATTTTTAGCACTTTTTTTTGTAAAGTTTTAGGTAGCTCTGTAAAAGCAGTAAGTTTGACAAGTTGCTTTTCTTTTTTAATGCGTTTAGAAGTCTCTTCTAAAAGTGATACATTCTTAATGGCTAAAGAAGATTGAGTATAGAGTGTCTTAATAAGCTTGGCATTAAAGTCATTATAGATGTTTGTTCCTACACCATTCATATCTGCATAGGTGATGATATAGATGTAGTCGAGTTCTTTTTGGGTAGGAAAGTGTGATGAGAACTTTAAAATAACCTGTTCAGAATGAAGGTCTTCTCTTTGAGCTGTAATACTCATTAATGTATGGTATAAAATTAGATTTTTACCAAGTTGAATTAAGGATTGATTACAACCTAGTTTTTGTGCAAAGCCCTTAAAAAGAACAGTTCCAACTTCATGGTGATCCTTTCTTCTTCCTTTTCCTGCATCGTGTATTAGGACAACAGCTTTAATAAAAATCTTCTCTTCAGGACTTAGGTCATTATAGAGTTTTTCAATAAAGGGGTCTTGTATGTTTTCTAGGGCTTCAATACATTTGACCGTGTGAATACCAACAGCATATTGATGATACCCATCAAACTGTGGAAGATTAACAGCTTTTTTCATGTAAGGGATCGTATATCCTAGAAGTCTAGCATCAATAAGGGTACTTAAAACAAGATGACTTTGAGGTTGTTCAAAAATTTTATAAATTATATCATAGATGTTTTTTTCTACTTCATCTTTCCTATAGCAACAGGTGAGTGCTTTAAGAAAAGTAGGGTGTACAGGAAATTTTTCAGGATTAGCAAGGGATAACTGTTCTAATAATTCATAATAATTACGATTATCTTGAGGAAGAAGCATCTCTTTTTTATCTGAGTAGTTACTTAGTGCATTTATCCAAATAATACTGTACAGTTTGATAGTTTTTAGGTGAGAAATTACATTACGTGAAAACTTCATATGCTTTTTTTGGTCATTATAACCCAAGTATCTTGCGACCTCAGGAATAAGATTTAGTCTAAGTGTATCTTCTTTTTTTCCTGTAGCAAGGTGTAGGGCAGAACGAACTTTAAAAAGAAAGTAGAGTGCTTCTTTAAACTCTTCATATTCTTGTTTTGTAATGATATTACCTTCTAAGTCAGCAATAGAGTTAGCATTATATAAGATGTTACCAATCCAATAGACTAAGTTAGCATTACGAAAACCACCGACACCTTCTTTAAGATTTGGTTCCATGGTCATAGGGTATTTTTTATGCAAAGTATTCATCTCTTCAATCTTTGCGATGATAAAGGCTTGTTGGTCATCTTTTCGAATACGCTGAAGTTCATTTTGTGTTTGATTCCAAAGTTGTTTAGAACCTTCAATGAAACGAGACTCTATTAAGGAAGTTTTAATGGTTATATCTGTTTTAGAGACTTTAAAAAGTTCGTCTACTTCATGGACTCTATGACCTAGTTTTAATCCAGCATCCCATAATATGTAGAGTATTTTCTCTATCATCTCTTTGGTGTTATAGCCAGGAATCTCTTTGTATACAATCATAAGGTCAATATCTGAATAAACACAGAGTTGCTCTCTCCCATAAGAACCAAGTGCTACGAGTGTTATGGGCAGTGTACTTTTCATAGGCATATACGTTCCAAACATAGAACGCATAGCTACTTTGTAAGACATTTGTAAAATGGTGTCAATTTTTTTAGTATGTTTGACTAGAAAGTTTTTTCCATTGTTTTTTTTAAAACTCTCTTCCAGTGTTCCATAATAGGTTTTAATCTCTTGTTTTAATAGTTTCGAAATTTCAAAATCAGATACGTTTTGGTGTAGTAGGTCTTCTACTTTTATTTTTAAATCTTCCATGTTGTATAATAGCGTAAAACTCTACGCTATTCTTATGTAGCTAATGTTAAAATGTAAGCAATTAATCAATAAGAGATATAAATGACACAAAACCTTTATTTAGAGAAACTAGAAACTTTAAAAAAGTGGGCCTATGCTTACTATGTAGATGACAATCCAATAGCAACAGATGAAGAGTATGATCTACTTTATCATGAAGTCTTAGACTATGAAACAGCTAATCCTAATGAAGTAGCCGAAGACTCTCCAACTAAAAGAGTAGGGGGTGTGGTGCGTGATGAGTTTTCTAAAGCAGAACA
>CACVAR010000186.1 GCA_902727905.1 uncultured Sulfurovum sp.
ACTTCCTCAACAAATTCTGCCAACAAGACTTTAAAGCTTTTTCCATATTGCTTTTTAAACATTGCTGAGGTAAAAAAAGGAAAAGGCTGAGTTGCAAATGTCTTAAAGTAACCATTCACTTTTTCTACGCCGTACCTTTCAACTAAAAACTGTTGAAAGAACCCTCCTATTAAGTAAAACTTTTCACCATAAGGAAACTCTAACGTTGGATTAATCATTAGTTCTGGTTTAATTTCACCAGCATTGGCAAATACTACAAGTTCAGCCAATGCATAACCAGAGAAAAGTCGTCCACCATTACCAAAACGGGACTCATTCATTACCCCATTACCTTCAAGAATAAAATTGTTTTCTAAAATATTAGGTAAAGGAAACAGAGGTAAAGGTCCTACAAAAGAGACTGGACTATTACCTAAAATTTTATGACTTATTTTTGAAAGCGTATTCTCTTTAGCATTTAAATGAAAATTATGTGCCGTCTCATGAATAAGTAAAGTTTTTAACCATGAAGAACTGGAAAAATAATCTATATAAGTAGCCCCAGCCCCATAAAGAATCTGTGTATTAAATGGAATTTGTGTGGAAAAGCCATTCGCAATTTGGTTGTTACTTGAAGCTAAACCAACATGTGTTTTGTCATCCAGTTCATAGCCAAACTCTTTTTCATATCTATCTATGATGGCTTCTTGATAATCCTTGATTTTAGACATCAAAGGAGCATGTTCTTCTGTATAAATATAGGATAACTCATCGGTATCTGAAATAAGATACTCATCAGGCACAACCACAGCTGACCAAAGAGAAGAGAAGGAAAGAAAAAAAAGAAAAAAACTCTTGTGCATCTTAAACCTTAAAACCCATACTTTTTGCTCCATCAAAAGATGAACCTAACTCTTTTTCTATCTCCGATAAAAAGTCTTTCATGGTAAAAACACTTTCATCTTTTACAGCAACCATGTAAGCTGTATTACGAACTACTAGGTTTATTTGTCCTCCAGTTAGTTCATGTCGTGCTAAGGCATCCACATCAAAGCCCTCTTCATAATCTGCGTTTTCAGGTAACATAAAATGCCAAAGACGATTTCGCTGTTTTTTTCCTGGCTTTTTAAACTCAATTTTGTAGTTAAAACGTCTTGAAAATGCCTTGTCTATGTTATCAAGTAAATTAGTAGTTGCAATTAATATTCCTTCAAATTGTTCTATCTGCTCTAAGAAGATATTTTGCATTTGATTGTGCATTTTGTCTGCTGATGAACCTGTACCTTGCGTTCGAGAACTCAAAAACTGATCAGCTTCATTTAAAAGTAAGATTGGGTCAACTTTTGCTTTTTTGCTTAATGACTTAAAATCATCAAAAATCTTACGGACATTCTTTTCACTCTCTCCTACATACATTGACAAAATCTTAGAACAGTCAAATGACAAGATAGGTCGTTTTAATGTTTTTGCCAACGACACAGCTGTCATGGTTTTACCTGTTCCCGGATGTCCATAAAATATTATTCGTGCATCAATCCCTTTACGTTTGTCTTTAATACCCCAAGCTTTTAACTTTGCATAAACATCTTTATCTAATTGTTTTATGATTGTATCAAGTACTTCTCGTGTTTTTGGATGAAGTACCACATCACTTAAGTCTGTGGTCGGTTCTAAGTACTCAAATAGTTCTTGTTCTTCTACTAATTTGTCAAGTTTTAACTTAGTCACTTCTTTCTTCTTATTGGGATGAATTATTTTTTGTAAAATATCCTCTTGTAAATAAAATGAACGTGAAATACCCCCAAACATATTGAGTATCTCTTCATAGTCAATAATGTTTTTGTTAATAAGTTTTGAACCATCCTCAAGTAAAGAACGGTTTCTTATTTTGTCATATTCATCAACTGAAATAATCTCAATAAGTGTATTCATGTCTCTAAACTGACCCTCACCACCAGAATACTCTTCTTTTAACAGTGCTAGAAAAATACGTTGCTCTTTTTCATTAAATTCATGCTCTTTAAAAAACTCTTCTACGACAATGGGTTCTTCTGTAATTTTCAAACGTTCAACAATACGCCCAGAAAGCAATACCAGCTTACTTTTCAAACGACCTTCAGAAAGTGAATTTTCAAGAAACCCCTGTTTAGAGGTCGACATTTTATGCACCAGTTCAATCACATCAAATTGATCTTGTAAATACTCTAAATGATCGGTATAAGGTTTAATATCAGGTAAAGAAATTTCTAATGACCCTTCTTCAAGTAAACGTAAAAGACTCATAGTAGGCGCAACAGAAGTATTTAAAACTTCGAGTTTTGAAACCTCTTGTACTTTTATTTGCCCAAAAGAAATCTGAACAATCCAACCCATGTCCATTAACTTCTTAATTACTGAAAGATAATTTAAGTAGTCGTAGCTCTCATATTCAAAATTATCTTGAAGAATATCAAGAACAGCTGTCTCTTCAATCCCTTTAACATAACGTCTACAAATATATTGTAAAATTTTTGCTTCTTGTCGAGTACATTTTAAATGGGGAAAAATTTTTGCTTTGGTAACATTTTTTGCTTCTATAAAATTTATTAGATATTTCAATGTCTATTCCTAAATAGTTATTTAAATTATTATAGCTAAAAAAAATCAGAAGTTTTGAAAATATTTTGAAGTTTGGACAACTCTCAACGGTCTCTTTTAAGGAGTCTAGGGAAATAGGGAGTATAGATTATGAAGTCAAAAGTCATCGCATGAGAGCCACTAAAAAAAGGGAAAAATAATGTAACTCTCATAGGAATATTATAGCAATTAATTCTATAAAAATATAGAAAAAACCTAATTATTTTAATTTTTTCTTAAAAAATAAATCTTAATATACATTTTATATTATACAATATACAGAGAAGCATCTATTATAATTAATATGGTTAATATCTGTTAACTATTTTAGAAGTAAAGGAATAGAACAGTTGAAAAACAGTGGTTTTAACAATGAAAAAAAAATTATTAACGCACTAAATCAAAAATATTTTCACCAATTAAATAAAAACTTAAAGCGTATGATAAAAAAAAGTTTTAAAGCATATGAAGGAATAATCCATTGTAAACTACTAGCTGGAACGAATAAAAGTGATATTTTCATTAAAATAGGTAATGAATCACATACCTACTCTATTAAAATGGGTAGAGGTAATAGTATCCATCAAGAACCCCTAGATAAATTCTTAAATTTTTTAGAAGCAGAGTATGCCCTTAAAGATGAGACTAAAGAGAACCTTCAACGTTTTATTTGGGCAGATGGAACGACAAATGGTACAGGAGATATCAAAGAAAGAATCTCATCTCGAAAGTTTAAAAAAAGAAATCCCCAACGTATCCAAGAGATGCAAACTTATTTTGACACATTAAAAGAACCACTTATAGAACGTTTTTTAATTCAAGGTATAAAATCAGAATCTTCAGCTGAATTCATCTACTATGGTACGGTTAGAAAAGGCGTTGTCTGTAAAAGTACAGATGTACTCGACTGGGTTAGCAAACACAATGCAAAAGGTGTGCTACATATAGGTAAACTCACCTTTCAAGCGTGGAACCGAAACCTAAAAGGAAAAAAGAAGGCTGAAAAGAAACGAGGCATCATTCAACTAAAATGGGGTGGTCTTAAAAAAGACATTCAAAAGATAGCCAAAGTCAATTTAGGAAAACAACAAGAGATAGACTTTGTAAAAACACTTAATGAGAAAGAGAACTTATCTTACTGGGCAACCTTAAGGCTAAATCCAAGTAATCACTATGCCATACATGTCAAATACCAAAAATATGGAACAATCAACCAGCAAAAAGTATGGGCAAAAGCTGATGCTTTCATAGCCAAAGGAGATATTCCCAAAAACTATCTCAAACTCAATCATTTCTTTCTAAATGAAGATGCTATGAAAACATTTAATCTCATACCCATCAAACATACTGGTATCTCTATTAAACAAGAAGACTCTAGCCAGTACCAAATCTTAAAAATGGCACCTTCTACCTTTAAAAAGCTCTTTAACTCAAACATATTAGGTGCAGGTGCTTCTGTTTATTATAAAAAGAAGAAAAAGTTGGTTTTAAACAAAGCAATTTTAAGGGGCTGGAACATAGATGAAAAGGACTTTTTTACCTACTATAATGAGAAACTAAACCTAAACATTAATTCTGTGACAGATAGTAAATGTCAAAAATGTCTCAAACAAATTAAACGTTATGCGAAAAAAGAGATTATAAGAATCATCAAAAAAGAGAAGTCTTTGTCTGACTTTGTTTTCTTAGGTATTGGAAATTTCCAAGAGCCTTTTACAGCTCCTTGGCTTTTTGAAGAGGGAGAATTTAAAAAGAACCATCAAATACCTTTTACCATCACAACAGGTTCTGGACGAAGTAGAGGAAAATACAGTATTGTGGTGAAACCTAAATAGTTTACATCGTAACATTTTCCAGAAACTCTACCTCACCCCAACGAACTAACACCAAATCTATAGAGAACTCCATGTCTACATTATGTGTTTGCATATAGTAGTAAGCTGAGTTAATCATCTTACGTTGTTTACTTGCTGTAAAATTATAAACAGGGTCAAAATCAGCCTGAGAAGATTTAACCTCGATAAAGTGTAATACCCCATCACGCATCGCAATAATATCAATCTCACCCAGCTTACGCGCATAATAATTACGTGCCACTATGGAAAAACCTTCAGCTTCTAAGAAAGTAAGTGCAAGTTCTTCGTTTCTATCACCAATTAGTCTGTTAAGTTCATTTCGCATGAGGTATCCTTTATTTTTATTTCATTATAGAATACTTTTTATTATATATAGGTAAAAATATTTCAAAATGAAATATTTTTAAAATAACTAAAGAAGCTATTTTGTATCAAAAATACAAGATAAACTAATTCGGACTATTTTTATCCTATTTTTACCAAAAGTCAAGATTATATTAAGCATAATCAAGTATTATCCAAAAAAATAACAACAAGGATTTATATGTCAACAATTAACATAGATAGAGAATGTGGATGTTTTAGAAGAAGTAACTTAGAGAACAATAAAAGTTTTGAATCTAAAGACGATGCATTAATGGAAGCACAAGCAATGGTAAATCACATGAACTCAAAGTTTTGTAAAAAACATGCTTTTGCATTAAGTGAGTCTGGTGACAACTTTAGCATTACTATGGGTCAACCAGCACAAGCAGCACCAACTGGTGGATGTTGTGGTGGTGGTCACTGTGACTAAGCCTTAGGCTTTCACAGCTAGGCTTGATTTTTTCAAGCCTACTTAAAGTTCCCAAAAACAAGAGGAGCTTTTAAATCAAGCGTCTTCACCTCTTTCATTACAGCCTGTAAATCATCTATCTTTTTTCCAGTTACACGAACTTCATCACCCTGAATTGATGGTGTTACTTTAATTTTCATCGCTTTAATGGCTTTAACAATCTCTTTGGCTTCATCTTTTTCAATGCTATCTACTATCTTATAAATAACCTTCATGTTTCCACCAGAGATTCCCTCAGTTTTTACCTCTTCAAGTGACTTCCCTGCTATGTCTCTTTTAATCAGTTTAGAAATCAGTATGTCTTTTAATGCGTCTATCTTTTGGTCACTCGAAGAACTCAGTGAAACTATTTTTGCTTTTTCATTTAAATTTATCTCAGCTACTACCCCTTTAAAGTCAAAACGGTTTGCCAACTCTTTTTGCGCCATAATGATGGCATTTTTCATCTCCATCATGTCTAACTTTGCTGAAATATCAAAATAATGGTCTTTTGCCATAGTACTTCCTTATAATCAATAATTTCTAGTATT
>CACVAR010000187.1 GCA_902727905.1 uncultured Sulfurovum sp.
TAAGAAATGAGTCTGTTGAAGGAATTGGTTCAGAATTAGTTCCAAGTTTAACAATCGAACAAAAACGCCTTTATGGTATTTTAATTATTTTATCTATTATTCTCATTGGCTCTACTTTACTTAAACAATCTTTCGGCTTTATATTGAGTGATAAACTTATTTTATTGAGTTTTGGACTATTAATGTTTTTCCCAAAAGTAGGTTTTTTAACTTGGGATGACACACGAAATATGCCTTATGAGATTATTATGCTTTTTGGAGCAGGGTTCTCAATAGCAGCTGCATTTTCAAGTACTGGATTGGCAGCTGACATTGCAACTAAACTTTCATTTATATCCAGCATGCCACTTTTTTGGATGTTTATACTGGTAGCCTTTTTTGTAGCATTTTCTACTGAAGTGACATCCAATACAGCTTTAACTTCTATTGCCATACCGATTTTTTATGAGTTTGCTAAAGGTATGCCTGCAACAGAGGGAACTTTATTGTTGATGACAGCAACCATTGCAGCATCGTATGCATTTATGTTGCCTATTGCAACACCTCCAAATGCTATTGTAATGTCTTCGAGAGTTATACCTATAGCAGAGATGGCAAAGGTTGGATTTAAAGCGAATTTGATAGGGATAGTTGTTCTAAGTTCTGTAGCTTATTTTTTATGGGGAAGTATGTTATAGGGTCTTTTAACAGACCCTAGATTCGTTTTTATGCATATATATCTGTTTTATTAAATTTCATGGCTAGAAGTGCATAGAAGTGAACTCTGTATTTACTTCTGTTTGAGGTTCCAAGTTGTTCACAAACTTCTTTAATAGCTGCATCAAGCTCATTATCAGCATTATTTAGACCAAGTTTCTTTTTTAAAAAATTATTTTTTACAGTTTCAAGTTCTTTAGGTTGCCCACAAGCTACTGTTGCTGTATCTTTATTGTATAGTACTGGACCTAAGCCAATAGCTACTTTGGAAATTAAATCATCAGAGATAGATAAGTTTAGCTTTTTTGCTTCACCAATCATTTTTTCA
>CACVAR010000188.1 GCA_902727905.1 uncultured Sulfurovum sp.
TCCCAATAAATATCAATGGCTTCATCTAATTGAGTGGAGTTTAACTCACTTGGATCTTTAACTGAAAAGTTTTTAATAAAAGTATTTCCAATTAGAGACTTCTTTTCGGTAGGTTTTTGAAGGAACTCTTTCAATGAAACTTTAAAACTAAGCTCTACACTGTGCGTTTTTAAATAAAGCATAAACATTTTTTCAAGCGTTGCAGGTTGGTACTGGTGACATTTTACACAAACATCTTGATACACATTTGACTCTGAATATAGTCCAAGTGTAAAAAGAATAGATAATAATATCGATTTTAATACTATTTTTTTAGGCATCTATTGTTCCTTTTAAAAAGTCAACTCTAATGGTTGTACCTTCTTTTAAAACTGATTCAACAGCAATTTGTAGGTCATATTCATTAATAATACTTTTTACAATATTTAAACCAATACCAAAACCACCCTCTGAAGAGTTAAACCGTGTATAACGTTCAAAAATCTCATTAACTTGATTTGATTCAATTCCTATACCTGTGTCTCGTACAGAAAGGTACTGTTTGCGTAACACAATATAAATGCTTCCATTGCGTTTGTTATATTTAATAGCATTAGAAATTAAATTGTCCACAACTCTAGCAATTTTTACAGCATCTATATACAATGCTGACTCTTTGAGGTCTAATTCAAAAGTAATTTGTTTAGAACCTGCCAAAATACCAAAGTACTCTACCCTATCTTTTATAAGTTGTTTTAAGTCTATCCATTCATCTTTTGACTCTCTATTATGACTTAAAGTTAAGTAAGTTAAATCTTGATACAAATGAGAGACTGTTTTAGCTGCAATGTTTATTCTTGCTAGTTTTCTTTGATTTTTTGCACCCATTACACTTTTATCCATCATTTCAACATTGGCTAAAATAGCTGATATCGGGGTGTTTAACTCATGCGTTGTATCTTTTATAAAATCATCTAATAGGGTAATAGAATCTCTCATAGGACGTAAAAATATACTTAGAAAAAAGAAACCAAAAATGGCTAGAACCAAAAGCGTTAGGGTTCCATAAATCATAATATCTTTAAGGGCATCATCTTTCCAAGTTAAATCCTCATCTACTTCAATAAATAGATACTTAGCCCCTAAATAGTAATTTTCATCCAAAGGTTTTAAAAAGTGTATGGAGTCTTGAATACGATAGATATCTCTACCAAAATGTCTTGGTTTATGTTTCATAAGAGAAAAGATTTTTAAACCAGAAAGATCATGAATGGCTGAGCGAAATTTGGGGTCTCTTGGGTAAACACGTTTTTTAGGATAAAAGTTTTTGTGTAGGTTTTTAATGGCTTGGTACTGCTCATTAGCATAAGCAGATAATAGCGTTCGTTGATTTGAAAACATCAACTCTTCTTTACTCTTATAGTGTAACATTCCTAATAGCAGTAAAAGTAATGTAACTAAAGTGATATAAAGTGCTAAGAATCGTACAAGGGAACTACGCTCGCTACTGCGATGTAAACTTGTACCCTTGCTTTTTAATACTAACAATTCTGTCCTTACCTATAATTTTACGAATATTTTTAATGTAGGTACGTAGTGCAGTGTCACTTGGATCTTCATCATAGTCCCACAACTCTTTATAGATTCTTTCATGAGAAAGAACCTCATCTTGTTGTTTCATGAAAAGCTTAAATAGTGCCGATTCTTTGTTTCCTAAAGTCTCTGCTACACCATTTACTAACAATTCATTAGATTTAGTATTGTATTCAATACCATCAGCAAGTGAAATGAGTTCTTTCGCTTCATGGAAGAAGCCTCTACGTAACAAAGTTTCTACTCTAATACCCAACTCTTTAAGTACAAATGGTTTTCGAATATAGTCATCACACCCTGACTGAAAACCTTTTTCTAAGTCATCAACCCCATCTAAAGAAGTAATAAAAATAGAAGGAGCAACCACACCATTCTCTCTGGCTTCACTTAAAAGTGTAAAACCATCAATTCCTGGAGTATTGACATCTAAGAGTAATAAATCAAATTTTGACTCATAAAGTGCATCTTGTGCTTCATAACCATCATAAGTACTAATGACATCGTATCCTTCTTCTTCAAGAAATTCGGTGACTGTTTCATTGAGATTTGCATCATCTTCAAGTAATAATATTTTTGCATTTGCCATACAATACTCCTTAGATAAACCGTTTAGCCCATGTCATCAGATCATTTTTAGACAAGGCACCTGTGTTTGTACCTATCTCTTCACCGTCTCTAAACATAAGTAATGTTGGAATACTTTCTATTCCATATAAAGCACCGAGTCCTTGATTCTCTTCAGTATTTACCTTTAAGCATTGTACTTTTAAAGAAAGCTCTCTACTTACTGCTTCAAAAGCTGGTGCCATTTGAAGACAAGGACCACACCAAGGTGCCCAAAAATCAACAAGAACAGGAATTTCACTGTTCACTAGTACATGTAACATCTCTTGTCTCGTAACATCTATAGGTTTTTGATCTAACATAGACTCTTTACAATGTCCACAATTTGCTTTTGTATAACTATCTTTTTTAGGTATATTATTTACTTTTCCACAATGTGGGCAAACCACTTTTACATTCATATTTAAGCTTCCTTATTACATATTGACATCATTATATCCCATTTAGATTAATGAATTGTCAATAGATTGTGATAATTTTAAAAACTTATATTATTATTAGAAGATGAAAAAACTATTGAAATATCTATTTTATTTACTTTTATTTCCCATATTCAGTACCTTAATTTATCTATTCGTAGCCTATGCATTCACCCTATATCCCCAAAATAATGAAGATAACTCTATTAAAGAGCAAAAAATTTATTTACTCTATAGTGCCATGCATACGGACATAGTTTTAGACATTAAAGATTTAAATCGTTCACTATTTCCAGAATTTACACAATATCATAAAGGGTATTTAGCCTTTGGTTGGGGAGATAAAGAGACCTATCTTAATACTCCTACATGGGATGACCTAAATATCCTTACCAGTATAAAAGCACTCTTCCTCAATACTCCTACTCTGATGCATGTTAGCTATATTGAAAATATCTATCATTACAAAGATATTAAAACCATTAAGGTTTCAAGTCAGCAAAAGTCCAAATTAAAAGCATCTATATTAAAAAGCTTTAACTTTCAAAAAAATCACTATAAAAGTGACTATAAAGGTTATGGAAGAAAAGATTTTTTTTATGAAGCTAAAGGTAACTACAATCTTATCAATACCTGTAATACATGGACAGGAGACCAACTAAGAAGTGCTAATATTAGTATGTACTATTGGACTCCTTTTGCACAATCCGTCACTACTGCTCTTCCATAAACTTTAAGATCTCACGAACAACTCTATAGGGTGCTTCCTCATTAGGCATATGCCCAACTTTAGGAAAGATTCTTAACTTTGACCTTTTTAAGTCTCGATGCAATTTATACGCTTTACTTACACTAATAGAAACATCTTCTTTCCCCCATAAAATAAGTGTTGGCAAGAGTATTTCTCTATAACGTTTTTGAATTTTCTCTATATCATCAGGAATTAACTGTTCCACACTCTCCAAATAAGCATACTTAGCATTAGGTAAAGAGAGGTACAGTGAAGCTTGTTCCAAACTCTCTTTTGGAATTAAATTATTATTATAAAAAGCATACCTATAACCCTCTTCAGCCATCCAGTCATCTGAAATAGTATGAATGGCTAAATATCCAATAATAGGTTGATTTAAAATACGCAACATTGAAGGTAAAAATTGTTTATACGCCATAGAATTAATTAAAACTAAACGACTGATATCTTTTTGAATAAGCTTTTCTTTTTGCATCAACGCTAAAACCAAAGCCACACCTCCACCAAAAGAACGACCTACTATGGTGACATCTTTCAATGACTTTTCTTTCATAAAATTAGCCACAAGAACAGCTTGATCATAAACAGAATAGTGACTGTCTTCTGGTTTAGGTGAAGCACCAAAACCTTTTAAATCTAAAAGTACTAAATGGTACTTCTTAGAAAGCTCAGGAACTAAAAAACGCCAAGTCTCTTTACTCTCAGCAAAACCATGTAAAAAAAGTAAAGTTTTGTTTTTTGGGTTACCGTATTCGACATAAGTTAAAGGTAGCATTTTTTGTTTTGCCTTAACAATGCGTTCTTCCCAAGTGACTGGTGTTTTTTGAGAACAAGCTGTGAAAAATAAAAAAATAAAAAAGAAGAACAAATGTAATACGTAAAAACCCTTCTTCATCTATAAACCCTATAAAATATTAAGCAAAATAGCGAATAGAAGCAAATCCAAAAGCTCCATTCTCTTTACACAGTGCTATATGTTCATCCGTAAGAATACCACCCAAAGCTATAATAGGTATAGAAACCATAGAGACAAGTTCTTTAAGAGCTTCAACACCTTTTGGCTCACCTTTATTAGGTGTAGTAAATATTGGGCTAAAAGTAACCATGTTTGCACCTAAAGCTTCTGCTTCTTTAGCTTCTTCAACACTATGTGTACTTATGATAACAAACAAGTTCAAAGCCTTAGCTTTTTCAATGTCATTAAATTGTGTAGATTTTAGATGCACCCCATCTGCTTTTAATTTATGTGCCAATTCATAATCTGTATGTAAAAGGATCTTTTGAAAACTATGCTTTTTAGCTTCTTCTATAAAACTTCTTGCATTCTTAGCATAAACATCAGTTGATTTATCCCTATAAACAATCATCCCTGCTTTATTAAAAAAACGTTTTATATCTGTATCTAAAGTTTGAAAGTTTAAAGTTGAAGGATCAGTAATAGCGTAAGTAATCATTAAGATTTACTTACTAGCTCTTCAAGAAGTTTTGTCTGCTTTTTTAACTCTACAAGCTGTTCATTTTTCATTAAAAAGTACTCTATGAGTAATACAAAAAAAAGCCCAGGTAAAGCACCTATAAAAGCACCAAAAATTGCATAGAGTAAATTAACTTCTAAAAAAAGATAAAAGAAGATAGTTGCACCTGCAAAGGCAAAAGCCCAAGATGCACCCAGCAAAAAATTTACTAGGAAAGACAAAAGAGGAGAGGAAAGTTTCATAAGCTTTCTACTTTTGTCTAAGATGAAACCTAGTGGTCTTCATCTACTAATACGGCACCTGCAAGGTAAACGTAGGTAAGAATCATAAAAATGAATGTTTGTAGTACAGCAAAGAATGTTAACAATGCATATGCTGGTAATGGAGCAAAGAATGGCACTAACATAAGTAATACGGCTAAGAAAAGGTCATCCCCTTTAATGTTACCAAAAAGTCTGAATGAAAGAGAAACAATTCTTGATAAGTGAGATAAAATCTCAATTGGGAACATTAATGGTGCAAGTAATGGTACAGGCCCCATAAAGTGTGCAAAATAGTTTTTAGCACCTTTTTCTCTAATACCTTCGTAGTTATAGTAAATGAAAACTACTAATGCTAAAGGAAGTGTAATGTTAATGTTTGATGTTGGAGACTCAAAACCTGGAATAATACCAATTAAGTTAGAAACTAAAACAACAAGACCAAGTGTTAAAATAAGTGGTAAGTATTTTCTCGCTCTGTCTTTACCAATAGTGTCATTACCCATAGAAATTGTACCTTGAATAAATGCCTCTAGAGCATTCTGTGCCCCTGTTGGTACTGCTTTCATTGTTGAAACAGCTGCTTTAGCTATAAGTAAAATAATAATTGCCACTAAAAGTAAGTGTACGGCCATTAATGCTGGTCCATGCCCAGTAAAAACGCCTATAAAAG
>CACVAR010000189.1 GCA_902727905.1 uncultured Sulfurovum sp.
ATTTGCACCCAAATATCATTCCCTGTACGTTCAATCAACTCATTTTCAAATTTCTCATTAGGCGTATCTGCTTCAAGATGAACTTTTTCATTCGTAAAGGTTCCTAAAAGATGATTCCAATAGATACTATTTCCTTCATTCCCTTCCCAATGGTGGTTAATCGCAATACCCCAAGGCATAAGATTATTATTACTTTCAATGGTATTTAAACTCACTACGGAGTCTCTAACATGTTGCTCCAAGTAAATACCTGAATCCCATGCCGTATTCCACCCACTGTACAGAGACTCTCTTTCAGCTGCTTCTACCATACCAGCATTAGTAACTTTATTCTTCGCTACATAAATATTATTAGAATAGTAAAGATAGATTCCAGAAAAGTCTGGAGAGTCAACAACATTATCCCGAATAATCGAATACTCCAAATTATTAATTGCTATTCCATGGTTACGTGAATTCTCAATGCTATTGCCTTCGATACGAATACCTGAACTTCGATAACTCATTGGAAGTAAAGGCTCATTGTTTTGACCCATATGGTCTGTTTGCAATTTAACTGTAATTGCTGTGGAAGTAGAGTCGGTAATAGTATTATCTTTAATGGTAACATCATAGGATGGTAAAGACAAGAAAATTCCTTGGGTTGTGGGATTGTTTAAAATGTTATTTGAACACGTTACATTTCTATCTAAAAAAAGTGCTATGAGTCCACCATTTAATGTATTCCCATCCACTAATCCATTCTTTTGTAAAGAGAAAGAGAGTACGTCTCCAGCAAAATTTGACGTTATTACATTGTTTAATACTTGATTGTTATGGTCAAGGTTATTCTCCTCTACCATAGTTAAAGGCTCTTGCCCTATACTATGTGTTGGTCCAGCAAAATAAATAGCAAAGCCTACATCTGAACCAATAATATTTGAATCTTTTAACGTAATATCATGATGATTTGCCGTAACAAACGGTGTAAACTTACAATCAATATTTTGTTTTAAAGTAATATCCGACACCGTTACATAATCAGCACCCACATAAAATAAATCCACACAAACATTATTATCAGCAGGTTCAATGACCACACCATCAACAGACTCTCCTCGAACCTCTACCCCATCGCGTGTAAGTTCTAAGCCTTTACTTAACTTGTATGTTCCATCTAAAATAAGTATTTTGCTAACATTTGAATCAAATGCAGATTGAATATTATTAAAGTCTGAACTATTGTCATCACTACTTACAGTAGCCCATTGTTCACTATCTTCTTGACAAGGTGTATCCATAAACGCATCAATCTTAAATGCTCCATCAACTTTTTTAAATTGTAAGCCTCGTACTTGCTCTTCAATCGTTATGTTAAAACAAGCATCCAATTCATCTGACTGATTTGTAGAAATAGAGGCATTCGGAAGTTCTCCATTGGGCGTTGCTTGAAGTAAAAAGATTCGTATGTCTTCCTCTACAGGAGCCAAAGAACCATACTTAGCTCTTTTAAGAGAACTCTCCGTACCATTTCTATTTTGATAAACAATGGTCTCTGGCTCAATTTCAAATGCACCCTCTTGTAATGAAGAAGCAATAATCTTAGTACTGACCGTACTGTTCGCTTCTCGTTCCAACATACTACAAACAGGTTTTAGCGTTAAGGTTGTTGAATTATCTAATCCCAATTCTACTTTATCTTTATTAAACGCACAAGAGGTTAAATTAACCTCATCACTACTGTGCCAATACTCTTTTACATTGGCTGTACCTCTATCATCTTTTGCTTTAAAGGTATCCACAACAATAAAATTTCCATCATCCAACGCTATCGTATAACGATAAAAATATTCAAGCCAACCAAAGGTTTCATCATCACGACCATAAACAGCACTACCATCTGCCATAAAAGCTCGATGTCCATTAAGGTCAACTTCGATAAGCTCCCCTCTAGCACCATAAATTTGACTACTATTAATCAAATCATTATCATAGTTTCCACCAGTATAACCCTCAATAGTAGCATCCTCTACCACCAAAGTATTTGCACCCAACGCAAGGTTATCAAAAAGTTGTACATCTCCATCTTCAATCAAATAGCCTTTGTTACTGGATGTTTTCCCAATCTCACCATAACCAAAGTCATGTAAAAGCCTATTTCCATACGCTGTCCAAATCAATGCACCAAAATCCAACTCTCTGTGAGGAAAATCATTAGGAACACCATTAAACCCAAGCCATGTATAATCTGCCTGCGAAAACCTCAAGCTCTCTTCATCTGGAACAATACTGCTGGAGTTGGGTAAATAACTTTTAAGCACCCCACTCTCTGCCTGATCAAACAAAACTGATTTCGTTTCATTGACGGTTGAGATGTTGCACTCATTGACAATCGAAAGCCAATCTCTTGCCATTGAAGGTTGTACACTCCATGGGTCATCAAAACCTTTCACAAACCATACATTGGAAAAATACTCATAAACCGTACAAGCATCAAGTTCAACACTTCCAATATCTTTAGTGCCTGTCATCTCTTCCCAAAGCATCATATGCAGTGGATCAAAAGTTGACCATCCTCGTTTATCCCAAGAATCCCCAAAGTCAGCCATACGCCCATCGGTTGCCATAAAATCAAGATACCACCTTGTCGTCTTCTCAATCCTCTCCCATCGAACACTGGCTAAAGACTCTCCAAAAGATTGTCTCATAAGGTTGTTAATAGCCCGTAAATTGCTGTACGAGACATTGGTATACTCCACAATCCCTTCCATGTACATTCCATCTTCAAGATAAAAGTCTCGATGAAGCCAAAGCGTTCTTAAAACTTCTTTCACAACCTCATTGGCACGACTGTCTTCATGATAATAAGCAATTGCCCAATACAAGGCAGCTTTATCTAAAATAGGTGTCCAATTATTACCATTAAAAATTGACCAATCTTTACTCTCTATCTGATCTAAAAAGCACCCTATCTTATCACTTAACTCCGTATCAATCTTTGTTTTATCGGAACTCTCCAAGTCATTCCAAAAGGTATCCACAAAAATTGACCAAAACTTCACAGCAGGTTCTGTTCCTATGTCAAAACACTTATAACCCCAATCCCACGTTACCGAATCAAACCTAGCCATTTCTGAACTTATAAAAGCTTCTTTTAGTGCATTTACCTCACTTAATGTATAGAGACAGGTACCTGAACCATCATGACAATCCATCATCTCTCGCAGTAGAAACATAACCCTTAATGCCCTATTTCGACTCCAACTATCACCCTCTTCATAATTCAAATAATAATCTACATCACTAACATCAGCCAGTGAACCTACTGCATCTTTACATGCAGAAACTCCTTTGGTGTTCTTATCCCAAATGTTCTTAGCATTGAAAACCACACCCCAACCATAGTCTTTATCAGTCTCCGTACAGTTCAAATCATCAAAAGGTTGATAATACGCTTTAAACTCACCTGCATCCCCCAATATTCTTGGGTGTGTTAAAGGAGGTTCTTTTAAAGGTGAAAAAGGCTCTTCACTCTTTAAAGTCACAGCACGTATTCGAAAGTTCTCATTCTCATGGGTAGTACAGCTACTGTTGTTCTCTTTCTCACAACCTTTCGTGTACTGATTATAAGCCACAAAGGTAACAATCAGCTCTTCCACTTCACGGTAAGCCTCGGGAACATCGACTTTAAAAGTATCCACACCACTGTAACCAATCTCCTCTATGGGAGCATGAGGTCCAGTCATCAACTGCTCCGTAGCATTTGGTGTTGTCCAAAAAAGATAGATACCAGCATCCACATCATCACGCCATTCAGCACTTACATCCACATCACACTCACCCGTGCTTTCATTCAATTCACTCTCATGACAATTTGTAGGAGAAGAACCAAAAAGCTTATACCAACTTATCTCATACTCAATCTCATCAGCAACATGGTCTTTAGCAACAGGAAATCGAAATCTTGCCCATGCTGGTTCAGGCGTTAAAGGATAGTGTATGTTATTCTGAGGCCACTTTGTTAAAAAAGTTAAATCAAAGTTCGTGCTACTGGTACGCTGTACCTTACAAACATCCTCACCATTTCCACTGGCTCGACCACCAATCATTACACGGCTACTGTCCCAAAAATTGGAGACATCACAGTTAGCGTTATTGTAATCACTAGCAAGTGCTTCATCAAAAGCCTCAATGCTATCGTAACGAACTTCTAAGTCCGTTTCTATTTGACTTTCATTTAAAAAGGTTGTGGGAATCTCTGGTAAAAAACCATCATCAAATGTAGTCGCATTTAGAATAATAAAACTATTAAAGAGTAAAATAATTGGGAGAAAAAATTTAAAGTACATGAGCTTGCCTTCATTCAAAAAACTGCTATAAATATAGCATAAAGAGTCTTGTAACTATGATAAAATTCTTTTTACTATAAAAAATAATTATTAAATATATAATATGGAACTATTTTAATTCCTTAAAGAAATTTATACCCCAAAACAGTCTTTTCTAAAATTAGCATACCAAGCATGACCCTGTTCTACCTCTTTTTTTCGCCATCTTGCATCAGCTTCTAACGGGGATGAGTTTCGACCTTGTGATACTAAAGCATAACCACTTTTGTCCTCTTTTATTTTAAACTTCTGAAGAATAGAGATAGCATAGTCTTTCCCAACAAAAGAGTAACAACCATTAGTCATAATCGTCTCAGGTATAGGATTAATACCTTTTATCTTAGAAACTATTGCCATAGCACAAGCTTTTGCTTCTGAGTTAGCTGCATAACCTGACTTGGGTAAATTTGTTTTTGAACTGTCACCAATAATATAAATACCCTCTTTCCCAGCCATTGTTGACTCAAAAGTCTCTTGGTTTACAGGAGCCCAGCGTTTATCTAAATCAAATACCGTAGAGTCAGTTTCTATAAGTCCAGCTTCATAAGCAAACTTAGATGCTTTCATGGTTGGAATATAAGTAACAACATCAGCAGATATTTCATCTGTCTCTGTTTTAATGGTTTTAGCACCACTGTTGGGAATAACAATTTCATTGACTACCGTACCACCTTCCCAAGAGATAATGGCTGAATCAGTACCATAACCATACAATTCACTCCATGCTTTTTCAAATGAATCTTGTTTTGCAAAAGCTCCTTTAGGATCTAAAATGGTGATGGTAGAGTTTGGCTTATTCTCTTTAATATATTGCGCTACTTGACTGGCTCTCTCATAAGGTGCTGGTGGACATCTATAAGCATTTTGTGGAGCAACCAAAACTACTTTTGACCCATTAGCCATACTGTCAAGTTGACTTTTTAGTTCTGTCATCTGTTCTGTTGACCCATCATTAACAAGATCATAAGCATGTGGAACTTTTGCATTTGTCTCGGCACTTAATCCCACAATGTCACTGTATTCAAAATCAATCCCTGTAGCAACGATACAAAAGTCATACAAATACTGTGTTCCATCTTCTGTACTTACATACTTGGCTGTACTATTAATAGACGAAGCTTTTTTATGAACAATCGTTCCAGCTATCTCACTTTTTAAAGTGTCATAACTTACTGTTAACTCTTCTAAGGTTCTACTTCCTGTAATAATTTCATTAGTTCCAAATGGTGTTGTGTAAGTCGTCTTGGGTTCTATAATGGTGATATCAAGTAATGTTGTCTGAGGTATAAACTTACGTAAATATCTAGCAATCGTTGAACCTCCTATTCCTCCACCAACTATGACTACCTTTTTAGTAGTCGTAGCAAACAATTCACTAGGCACTGTTAACAAAGCTGTA